>JAGBFZ010000099.1 GCA_018110855.1 Oscillospiraceae bacterium | reverse complement strand
GTACGGGCTACATTTGGATATTTTGTGGCTATGGTTCTTACATGAATACCCTCGTAAAAATCCTCGCCTTTTTTGCCGGCAAGGGCAAACCGGCATTTTCCGAAGCCAAGGTCGGAAAGCTCGAAGAATTTTCCCTGCATTTCTATTATGGTATCCTTGCCCACAACGCCTAAGTCGCATACTCCGTTTTCCACATAGGTTATTACGTCCGCTGCCTTTGCAAGCACTACCTCAATGCTGTCCCCCACGGGAAGAATTAGCTTTCTGCCCTTTTCATGAACGGCAGTGCAGTCATAGCCTATTTTTTCAAGAAGAGCAACCGTATCCTTTTCAAGTCTGCCCTTGGTAAGAGCTATTCTCAGAGGTCTTGTTGTATTGTTATTCATATGTATTTCTCCAATCAAAGATTTTCGGATATTATATTGTCCGAAACTATATCAATTCGTCTGATTTCCTTTTTGGAGGCGTAGCTTCTTACCTCGTCAATGGTATCGGATACCGCTATTTCGGCGGTGAGTCCCTCGGAAATGAGCTTTCTGCTATGGGCAACTGCTGCCGCTTCGTATCCGTCTGCTCCGAATACAAGCACGTCAACGGGTGTGGGCTTGAAATTCACCCTTTTAAGCTCCGCTCTTGCAACTGCGTCCACATTTACCGCAAATCCCGTTGCGGGAACGTCATATCCGAATTCGGAAAGGAGCTTATCATATCTTCCGCCTGATAAAACTGCGTCTCCGCAGCCCTCGATATAGCCCTTGATAACCGTTCCCGTATAGTAATCCATGCGGTTTACAAGACCGAGATCAATGGTTATCTTTCCGCTGTAGCCAAGCGATACTGCTCTTTCATATGTATCTCTCAGCTCTGCAAGAACTGCGTCCGCTTCGGAGTCGCTGTACAAGGCTGCTGTCTCCGCAAATACCTCTTCTCCTCCGAAAAGTCGTGGAAGCTGCTTTAATGCACGGGTAACTTCGTTATCACCAATACTCTCAAGAAGGTCGTTCAGGGCAGGATAATTCTTCACCTCGATAAGTCCTCTGATATTCTCGGCAGTGTCGCTGTCGCAGCCAAGTTTTTTCAGAAGCACCTTGAAAAAGCCGATATGACCTATCTCAAGGCGGTAACCCTCTGTCTCAAAGGAGGAAAGCACCTCAAGTGCATTGGCAAGCACCTCAAGCTCCGCACGGGCAGAGGCTGAGCCGATAAGCTCTATTCCCGTCTGACGTATCTCGTCGCTTCTGCCTCTCATGCTGGGCTTATTGCGGTAAACGCTCTGGCTGTAGCACAGTCTGAGCGGAAGAGCCTGCTCTCTGAGACGGGTTGCGGTCATTCGGGCAATGGGCATTGTGGAATCGGGTCGGACTACCATAAGACGTGCCTTATTATCCACAAGCTTATACATTGTCTCCTGTGGGAAATATCGTGATTTCATGTTGAATACATCGTAAAACTCAAGTCCGGGGGTTATTACCTCGGAATAGCCCTTTGCTCTGAAAACCTTCTGGAGCCTTTCCTCTACCGCTCTCACAGCGGCACACTCCTCGAAAAGCAGGTCTCTCGTTCCCTCGGGGGTTATTAAATCGTAACGTTTCATTTGGTCAAATCTCCCTGTAATTTATCATAGTAAAGTGTTATCATAGTACCATAATACCATAATGCCGCAGTGTTGTCAAGTGCTGTCGGAAAAATTAGGCAATATAGCCTTTGATTTTCAAAAAATCCTCGTTAAGCTTGTCTATATCCACCGAACCGTCAGGCAATACAGATGTAGCTTCAACGGTAAGATCGCCCTTATAGTTCATTTTTCGGGCAAATCCGAAAAATTGTTCAAAATTTACATTCCCTTTGCCGATATGCAGTGTTTGGAGTGCGCTCCAATCCATCACTTTACCGCCGAAATCGTTGATATGAAGATGCCTGATATGCTTCTGCCAAAGGTTTTCATCATATGCTTTTTCAAGCTCTCCGTGAAAGGCAGCCATTTTTGTGTCAAAGGTAAAGCTTATTTCGGGATATTTCTCTTTAAGCTCTGTACGTCTCTCCATCGGTGCGGAAACATTGCACACAACATTTTCTACGGTAAGCAGCAATTTGTGTTTTTCCGCTGTTTCGGCAAACCGTTCATATGCTTTGAGATTCTCCGAAAAATTGCTGTCGGAAACAAGCCCGTTCCACAGATGAAGCACAAGCAGTTTTGCTCCAACCCTTTCTGCTGCTCTGCAATTGGCTTCAAATCGGGCATATGCTTCCATATCGCCTGCGGATATAAGCTCGCCTATCTCCTTTTCGCAGTGAACTGCGGGGATATTCACCCCCATTCGGGCGATATCCTCCGATATGGTTTCAAGGTTTTCATACCAGCTCTGATAAAGCATTAGCTCAAAGCCGTCAAATTTAAGCCTTTCTGCAAGCCCCGAAAGCAGCTTATGGTCTCTGCCGTTTCTGCGTGTGATAAGCGCTCCTGTGGAGCATAGTATACTGTTCATATATCCACTTCCTTAAAACAGACTTATCTGGTCAGACTTGGGAAGGTCACCCATTGCTCCCAGAGCTTCAAGCTTTTCTATTACCGAATTTGTTACTCCGCTTTTCTCCTGAAGCTCGTCAATTGAGATGAAGTCTCCCGACTGAACAGCCTCATAAAGAGCCTTTGCAGCATTCTCGCCTATTCCTCCCGCTGATGAAAATGGCAGGCGTATTTTTCCGTCCTCTACGGTATATTTTGTGGCGTGGGATCTATAGATATCGATTGGCAGAAATTCAAAGCCTCTTGCCATCATCTCATTCGTGAGCAGGAGCATATCATAGGTTCCCGAATCCTTGGCGGTCTTATCGTTGCCCTTTGCCTTGATCTCGTTCATCTTGAGCTTGACTGCCTCTCGTCCCAGAATCGCTGTTTCTGCGTCAAAGTCCTCTCCTCGAACTGTAAAAATAGTGGCGTAAAATTCAAGGGGATAATACACTTTGAACCATGCCAGCTTATTTGCGGCGATTACATAGGCTGCGGCGTGCGCCTTGGGGAACATATACTTGATCTTCAGGCAGCTTTCGATATACCACTCGGGTACATCATGATCTCTCATGGTCTGCTTCATTTCCTCGGTGAGGAGCTTGGGTGCTTTTCCCTTTCGGGTTATCTCCATTATTTTAAATGAGAGGTTGGGGTCTACGCCATGATAGATAAGATATGTCATAATACCGTCACGGCAGCCGATAACCTCGGAAATGGTGCATACTCCGTTCTTGATGAGATCCCGCGCATTTCCGAGCCATACGTCGGTTCCGTGAGACAGTCCCGATATCTGGAGAAGATCGGAAAATTTTGTGGGCTTGGCATCAAGAAGCATCTGCATTGCAAAGCCTGTGCCCATTTCGGGAATAGCAAGGGTTCCTGTCTGCCAGCCGATATCTTCGGCGGTAACGCCCAATGCTTCGGGAGAGGCATAAAGGCTCATTACCTTTTCATCGGCGGGGAAAATATCCTTTGTGGATACTCCTGTCATATCTTCAAGGTGCTTATAAAGTGTGGGCACATCGTGTCCAAGCTCGTCAAGTTTCAGAATGGTATCATGAAGGGAATGGAAGTCGAAGTGAGTGGTTATAAAACTGGATTTAGGGTCCTCGGCGGGATGCTGAACTGCGGTGAAGTCATAGACCTCATAATCGGACGGAACAACGACCATTCCGCCCGGGTGCTGACCCGTTGTTCGCTTTACTCCCGTACAGCCGAGAGTAAGGCGGTTTTCCTCCGCTTTGGAAACCTTTTTTCCCACCGCCTCAAGATAATGCTTTACATAACCGTAGGCGGTCTTTTCCGCTACCGAGCCTGTGGTTCCTGCTTTGAACACATTTTCCGTTCCGAAAAGGGTCTCGGTGTATTTATGAGCAGAGGTCTGATATTCTCCCGAGAAATTAAGGTCGATATCGGGAGCCTTGTCTCCATTGAAGCCGAGGAAGGTTTCAAATGGAATATCATGTCCCTCACGGATATAATCAGTTCCGCACTTTGGGCATTTCTTCGGGGGAAGGTCATAGCCCGAGCCTACCGAACCGTCGGTTATAAATTCGCTGTTTTTGCAATTGGGGCAGATGTAATGGGGCGGGAGGGAATTTACTTCCGAAATACCCGACATATTCGCAACAAATGATGAGCCGACCGAACCTCTTGAACCTACCTGATAGCCATGCTCATTGGAATTGGCAACAAGCTTCTGCGCGATCATATACAGAACGGCAAAACCGTTCTTGATGATTGAATTAAGCTCCTTGTCAAGCCGCTTCTGTACTATTTCGGGGAGAGGGTCGCCGTACATTTCCTTTGCTCTCTCCCATGTGATACGGGGAAGCTCCTCCTCGGCATTGTCCATGCTGGGAGTAAAGGTCCCGGGAGGGATGGGGCGGATATCGGGGTCGATCATATCCGCAATTTTGTTGGTGTTAGTCACAACGACCTCGTATGCCTTTTCCTTGCCCAGATATGAAAATTCCTCAAGCATTTCATCGGTGGTGCGAAGATACAAAGGAGGCTGATGCTCTGCGTCGTCAAATTTATCATACATGAGTATCTTTCGGAATACCGAATCCGACGGGTCCATGAAATGAACGTCGCAGGTGGCAACTACGGGAATATTAAGTGCTTCTCCCAGCTTAACAATGGTTTTGTTAAATTCCTGCAGATCCTCGACAGTTCTGATATTATCAAAATCCTCGTCTCTGATAAGAAACTGATTGTTCATGCAGGGCTGTATCTCAAGATAATCATAAAATGAAGCTATATCGCAGAGAACGTCCCACGGTCTGCCGTCCCGAACGGCGGTGAAAAGCTCTCCCGATTCGCAGGCGCTGCCTACAATAAGTCCCTCACGATGGGTTATAAGCTCGGACATGGGTATCCTCGGGCGGCGGTGATAATACTTGATATGACCGAAGGATACAAGCTTGTAAAGATTTTTGAGTCCTGCGTTATTTTTTGCAAGCAGTATCTGATGATATGCTCTGAGACTTTTTGGGTCTACATTTTTTGTTACACGATTTATGTCGCTGATATTTACGCAGTTTTCCTCGTCAATAAGCCGCTGAGCAAGCTTTATGAAAATTCTGCCCAGCATTTTTGCGTCCTCAAAGGCACGGTGATGGTCAAATTCGCCAAGCCCAAGATGCTTTGCAACGATATTCAGCTTATGCTTTTTAAGCTCGGGCAGCATACTGCGGCACATTACAACGGTATCCACTATGGAAAAATTGAACTTTATGCCTTGACGGACGCACTCTGCCTTGATAAACGATGTATCAAAGCCTGCGTTATGGGCGATAAGGACTGGTTCCTCACCGCAGAATTCTATGAATTTCTCAAGTGCTTCCTTCTGAGATGGGGCGCCTTCAACCATCTCCCCTGATATTCCTGTGAGCTTTGTGATTCTCTCGGGAATGGGCTTTTCGGGGTCGGCAAAGCATGAAAATGTATCGCAAAGCTCCAGATCCCTGAGCCTTACTGCTCCGTACTCGATTATCCTTTCGCCTGTGGCGGAAAAGCCCGTTGTTTCAAGGTCGAAAACGATAAGCTCGCCCTTTAAGGGAACGTCCTTATAAACTCTTACCGCTTCTACAATATCGTCAACCGAATATGCCTCGCAGCCGTAAATTATCTTGAAATCTCCGCCGCCTTTTCTGATATCGTCACAGGCGGCAACCGCTTCGGGAAATGCCTGTACTCCGCCGTGGTCGGTAATGGCGATCGCTTTGTGTCCCCATGAAAAAGCACGCTTGATCAGCTTGTCCGCAGGAGTTATGGCGTCCATCTGGGACATATTGGTATGCATATGCAGCTCGACACGCTTTTCCTCGCTGGTATCCGTTCTCTCCTTCCTTTTGACAAGCATGATATCGTTGGCTCGGAGAACAAACTCATTATCAAAGGTATCAAAATCCACCTTGCCGCGGATAATTGCGGTGGTTCCTTTTTTGAGCGCAGAAAGGACATTCTCACTGTCCTTATCCGCAAAATCCTTTATTGAGATCGAACCTGTGTAATCTGTAAGGCTTACGGTGGTAATTCGCTTTTCTTCGCCCTTTTTGTTCTTTATCTCCTTTTCGGAATAATCAAAAATATCGCCCCAGATAACTACGCCATTCTGAGGTTCATATATATCACCGATATTCGTTACGCTGTCGGCAAATATTCTCTTGCCCTTGATTATCTGTGCGCCCTCGCTCATTACGGGAATTGTCTTGAAATCGACTGATACAATTTCCTCCTTCGGTACAGAGGAAACGGGTGTTTTCGGTGCCTCGGGGTCTGGAACGGGTATTGCGCTCTCGTATGCCTGCCTGAGCTGATCCTCATAGCTGTCGGGAGCAGTCTGCTTTTCAATAAGTTTGACACTTATTTTTACCGAAAATTCGTCATTAATGAGCTTTTCAAGGGCTGACTCAAAGCCTGCTCTTGAAAGCAGCTCCGCTCCGCCCCTTTTCAGCTCAACATGAAGAATGTTGTCGTCTATGTAATAAAATGCACCGTTTAAATGCCCGTTGATAACTGCCATATCCTGCTTTAAGCGCAGCACTGCTTCGGAAGCGTATTTTGCATCAAGCATATCGGGAGTATAGCGGCAGTTTACACGAAGAATGTCAAGTCCCACAGCACGGGCTGCGGCTCTTTCAAACTCGTCAAGATTTTCAAACCGCTGGAGCTGAGAAAATTTGGCAAAAAGGCACATTTTTTTGCCGTCCTTGCTTTTAGTTATGCGAATAAGCTCTCCTCTGCCCACGGGATTGGGTATTTTATCGGTATATTCCGAAAAAAGCTCTTTTATCAGCAATTTTTATCTTCCTTCCGCAGTTTGTCGATCTCGTTCAGAAGCTCCTTCAGAACGTCCTCTTCCCTGACCTTCCGAAGAAGTTCACCCTTTCTGAAAATTACAGCACAGCCGTCTCCTCCCGCTATTCCGATATCAGCTTCCCTTGCCTCGCCGGGGCCGTTTACCGCACAGCCCATGACTGCCACAGTGATATCCATAGGAATATCCCTGACGGCATTCTCAACCTCCGCTGCAAGCTTTACAAGGTCTATTTTTGTTCGTCCGCAGGTGGGGCAGGATACAAATCTGACTCCATGACCCTTGCCCACTGCCATAAGGATATCCTTTGCTGCGGCAATTTCCCTGATGGGATCCTCGGTAAGCGAAACACGGATCGTCTCACCTATACCGTCGCAGAGAAGTGAGCCTATTCCAACAGCGGATTTAATGATTCCCATCCGCTCTGTGCCTGCTTCGGTAACGCCCAGATGCAGAGGGTATACCGTTCTTTCGGCTGCAAGGCGGTATGCTTCGATCATGGTTTTAACATCAGAGGATTTTATGGATATTACTATATCCTCAAAATCGCATTTCTCGAGAAGGGCGGCATGGTTCATGGCACTTTCAACCAGTGCTTCTGCGCAGGGGTGTCCGTATTTTGCAAGCAGCTCCTTTTCAAGAGAGCCTGAATTTACGCCTATCCTGATGGGAATATTTTTCGCTCTGCAAGCATCTGCAACAGCCTTTACTCTGTCCATTCCGCCGATATTTCCCGGATTTATGCGTATCTTGTCAACTCCTGCGGCGGCACATTCAAGTGCTATTTTATAGTCAAAATGGATATCCGCAACAAGAGGTATTGATATCTTATTTTTAATTGCGGG
>JAGBFZ010000098.1 GCA_018110855.1 Oscillospiraceae bacterium | reverse complement strand
CCCTTTAGTGACAGCGAGCCTATGGGCAAGACTATTAAGATGTATACCGACTGGAAATCCAAGGGCTTCTTCGAGGCTGATATCTACACCGACTTCGGTGTTGCAATGGACGTTGTTGGAAACGGCAAGGCTGCTATGATGCTCTTCGGCGCATGGGTTGTTCCTCAGATCCAGGGACGCTGCCCCGAGGGAACAGATCCTTCCGTTATCAAGTTTGCTCCCGCTCCCGACTTCGGCAACGGTCAGTATGTAATGGCAGCAGCAGCAGACAGCTACGCTATCAACAAGGGCTCTGACAACAAGGACGGTGCAAGACTCTTCATCGAGTACATCTCCGAGGACGCTCAGTATCTCGCAGACAGCGGATACATTGCAATGAAGAAGGGCGTAACTCCTATCGTTCCCGACCTCTACAAGATCATTGACGACGCAGTAGAAGCAGGCACCTGCAAGGTTCTCTACTCCTTCGCAACAAACCAGAACTCCATTAACAACGAGGCTGTTCTTACCGAGGCAGGTCTCCTCGCAGACTATAAGTATGTTGGAAACCTCTTTGACGTTATCGACGTAACAAAGGAACCCGACTGGGCAGCATATGACGCACAGGTTGAGGCTCAGAACAAGGCATATGTTCAGGCAAGAGAGGATCTCGGCGTTAAGTGGGACGACACTCTTAACTGATACCTTTGAAAAATAACAAAATAAAGTGAAGCTCGGGCGGTATTTATTACCGCCCGAATTTATAAAGTACAGAGGTGATCGTATGAAGTCAAAGAGCAGGACATGGTTTATAATTCTGTTTCTCGCATTGCCCCTTATCCATCTCATAATATTTTCCTACGTTCCCATAATCGGCAACTTCGTGCTGAGCCTTACCAATTGGAAGGGCTTCGGCGAAATTCAGTTCATCGGTCTCAGAAACTATCGGAAGATATTCACAAACCCCGAATATATCTCCATGTTCAAGAACTGCGGCTGGTATTTTCTTGCGGCAATTCCTCAGCTTATTTTCGCATTTTTGCTTGCAGTGGTAGTTAACGGAAAATTCAGAGGACTTAATATTTTCAAGGGTATCCTTATAATCCCCTATCTTCTGAACGGCGTTATCATATCTACCATTTTTATTATCTTTTTCAACAACAACGGTACTCTCAACACCATTTTAGACTGGCTGGGACTTAATGCGCTGCAGCATCAGTGGCTTCAGGACTTAAAGCTTGTAAATCCCGCAGTCGCCTCCATCAGTATCTGGCGATATTACGGAATGAATTTCATCATGTTCTTCGGAGCATTGCAGTCTATCCCGTCTGAGCTTTACGAAGCGGCAACACTGGACGGCTGCACGAAAATGCAGGAGATAAGATACATATCCGTGCCCTTTATCAGAAAGGTGCTTTTTATCAATATTCTCCTGAGTGTATCAGGCTCAATACAGGTATTCGAGATACCCTATATCATGCTCAACGGCTCAAACGGAACAAGCACACCTGTTATTATGATACAGCAGAGTATGTCTGAAAACAGAGCGGGCTTTGCAGCAGCTCTTTCGGTGCTGGTGTTTGTGATAGTTCTCATCGTTGTGGGACTGCAGAAGCTGCTTGTAAAGGAGGAATGACATATGGCAAATGAAACCACGGTTTATAAGATAGTCAGATATGTTTTTCTCGTTCTGGCAAGTATATTTGTATTCATACCCCTTATCCCGCTTATTTTCATGGCGTTCAAGACGGGTGCGGAGTATTCCGCCACAAGCGTTCTTGAAGCACCCAAGAGCTTTCTGAATTTCTATAATTTCGCATATGCAATCCGTGTGGGAAATCTCGGCAAGGCGTTTCTGAATACTGCGATCATTCTCACAATTTCCCTTGCCCTGCAGGTAACAGGAACTGCAATGGTGGCTTATGTCCTCAGCCGCTTTGATTTCTTCGGAAAAAAGTGGTAAAGACGCTTTTCACCCTGACCATGTTTATTCCCGTAGTTGCAACTCAGAACCTGATTTTCAGAATGATGTATGCAGTGAAGCTTGTAAATACCATGTGGAGCGTTATCATTCTCTATTCGGGCGTTGGCATTGTGGGAATATACATAATGCTCAATCAGCTCGACAGCATCTCAAAGGAGATAGACGAGGCTGCCCTCATTGACGGAGCAGGCTTCTTCCGCACCTTTGTCCAGATAGTGTTCCCCCTTATGAAGCCTGCCTGCACAACTCTTGTTATCATCAACGGAATCGGTCTTTATAACGATTTCTATATCCCGAATCTCTACCTCAACAGGGACGTGCAGACCTTTACAGTGGCTCTTTACAAATTCTTCGGCTCCATGGCAACACCCTTTGAGATCGTATCGGCAGCCATCATAATCGGAATGATACCTATAATGATCGTTTTCATATTTCTCCAGAAGTATATCTACAACGGTCTTGCAGGCTCGGTGAAGATGTGACATTCCTATGAAGAAAAAACTTGATCTGAGTACCATAACGGCGGCGGTGCATCTTGTTGCCGTGCTGAGTGTTGTTTGCTTCGGAACAATATATCTTACTCTCAGCATATTGGCAATACCTGCGCTTACCGCCGCCTTTGTGATCGGTAAGGACGTTATCTATAAGCAGTATGACGTGCATGACGGGCTTGTGAAGAGATTTTTCACAGAGCTTTCGTCACAGATGGGGATGATGAGATATTTCCCTCTCCAGCTTCTGATCCTATTGCAGACTGCGGGAATATATGGCGCAGAAAAAACAGGGCTTACATATCTGTCTTATCCCATGCTCGTATGCATATCCTTTGTCTGTGCGCTTATAGTGTATGTTATAGCCTATCACATATTTTATTCACCCAAGCCTCCGATAACTGCAGTTATTATTGCAATGATGTACAGAGTGCAGTATTTTATAATAGTCTGGCTGCTTACAGTGCTTTCAGCGGTACTGTTCAGCGTGAAGCTGATGGGTATACTCCTTATTGCAGGAGCTGTCCTTGTTCTCGGTGCGGAAATATGCGCATTTCTCGGAATAATGGGCTATAAAAAGCTCAGGAAAGAGCTTTCCGATGAGGAAAAGGAGTTTTTCGGGGAAGAAATGCTTCGAAAGCTTTGAAAAAAATTTACATAAATATATTTATTGTAAAATTTGTGTATTTTAGTAAACCGCTATTGACAGCCGCTTACCGTATGAGTATAATAAAGCTAAAACGTATTCTGAAAATTTTCGCAAAGGAATGAAAAAAATGCCGAAAAAACAAGTCACACTTGCCGATATTGCAAATGTCTGCGGAACCAGCAGCGTTACCGTATCAAAAGCGCTGAGCGGCAAGGACGGCGTGGGTGATGAGCTTCGTGATAAGATCAGGGAAACTGCAAAAACAATGGGATATATCCCCCGAATGGGCAGACAGTCCGATGTTATCGGAAATATCGGCGTTATCATTCCCGATGAATTTATAACATCGATCGGGACCTTTTACTGGATGCTCTTTAATAAAATAGTAGAGCGGCTCAAGCGGGATAATCTGAGCTGTATTCAGGAAAATATCGGGGAGGAGGAGCAAAGAACGCTCAGCGTTCCGAATATCCTTGCCAATGATCGCATCTCAGGGCTTATTTCCTTGGGGCAGCTTAGCCCGGGATATGTTAAAATGCTGACAAAGTATACTGATAATATTGTCCTGCTGGATTATCATCTTCCTGAAATGGATCTGGACTCTGTGATCTCCAACGGCTTCAGCGGCGGCTATAAGCTTACCTCCCATCTTATCGGAAACGGGCACAGGGAGATAGGCTTTATCGGCAACCGACTTGCGACCTCCAGTATATTTGACAGATATATGGGCTATATGCGTGCCATGCTTGAGCATGGACTTGAAGTTAATGATGAATGGATACTTGACGACAGAAGGAAGGACAATAACAATTTCGGAATAATTGAATATCCCGAAAAACTTCCGTCAGCCTTTGTCTGCAACTGCGATGAGATCGCCTATACTGTTGTGAAGGACCTTAAAAATCTCGGTTATTCCGTTCCCGATGATATCTCAGTGGTAGGCTATGATAATTATGTGTTTTCCCAGATGAGCGAGCCTCCCATAACGACTATTGAGGTCGATACGCAAAAAATGGCAGATAAGGCTGTACAGCTTCTTATCGAAAGGATATGCGGTGTCAGAAGCACTCATGAGATGTTAACCGTCAACGGCGAGCTTATTATCAAGGATTCGGTAAAGAATATATCTTATGCATAATAAACATCCCCCGACACATCAGCTGAATGTGTCGGGGGATGAATATTTTTGTCTGCAAATCTTATGCAATTACATTGCAGCGCCTGCAATACGTCTGTGCTCGGAATCTTCGATCTTCTGTCCGAAAATATGTTCAAGAACAACAGAAAGGCTGTTTTCCATATCACCGATATCCACGAAATAAACACGTCCGAGAATACCATCCTCGTTTCTGAAGCATATCTCTCGGCGATCCTCTCTCATTTCACGGGTAAGAGGATAGATATAGCAAACAGATTGCGATTTGTATTTTTCGATCAAATTATACAGATCGTAAATATCCGTCTGAAGAATACCCATATTTTCATCATCAGAGGAAAGCTCCTGCCATTTTGAGTCAAAAACGACCCTCATTCCGTCAGCACGGCTTGTCATAACAGCAAGAGCCTGAGCGCTGTCACGAGGCATGGGACGATTGATACGAGGATAACGCTTTTTCTGCGGCTCGCTTCTGAATCTCTGATTGTCAAGCATTCTTCCGAGGCTGTAAATGGTGTAGTTGTCAAAAAGCTCGCCTGTGGGGAAAATAACGGCATAAGCCACATTTCTGCCGCTTGTCACAGTAACGTGGCGGCTCAGCAGGAAGATTTCCGCCCATCTCAGAGCATTTCCGTAGCCTGCCATGCTTCTGTCCAGATTGGAAGCGGCGAAATCCTGCTTGTAATTCTGAGAATATTCCACTCCGTCAAAGTTAGCTATAAGAGCATCCAGCTTGTTTCTGCTTCGGGCGGAGGAGGTGATGTTTCTCAGATATTTCAGGGTAGATTTGATAAGCCTGTTTTCCGGTCTGTTAATGGTAAAAACATCATACTGAACGTAAAATTTATCCTTGTGAGCAAAATTCTTGGTAGCATGCTTTGCGTAAACGACCTTGCCCTTCAGGAAATTCTCGTTCTCGATAATGGGGCTGTATATCTGCTTCAGACCGTTCTTAACAATGACCGAGACCTCGTTGATGAACGCAAGAATGAAGGATTCAAAAACGTTCAGATTCTCAGCAGCACGGGTGTTAAGATTGTAGTTTGTGAGAGGGAGATTCTTCATGGATTTGAGCATATTAAGGAAAACTCTCTTGCAGGAAAGCTCCTCGCCCTTAGAGTTTCTTGCGGAAAGCATTGGAAGGATCTCTATCTGAGTGCCGTCCTTGAAAACGAGAGCACCCACATAGCCCCCCGCGCGGAGAATACGGTTATTTCCCTCACCCTCGGCATCAAGCATGTAGCTGTTGATGCCTCTTGGGTCGGGCATTTTCTTTTCGGCAACAAAGGATTCGAGCATTTCAAAGATATCAAGGGGGATAGGTGTGCCGCCCTCAATATCGGATAAGCCGTCAATCTTGAAAAATTCGCTTTCACGCAGCTTATAGCGGTCTCTTTTGCCCATAGACCCGTCCTCCTGTGAATATTCGGTAAAATAAGGGGCAGATGCCCCTTATTTGAAGTAGTTATAAATAAAACTGAATTACAGCAGCTTTCTGTAGGAATTGATATTCCAGAAGGCAGCCTCGTTGATCTCGTAGGTGTCGTCTACATCAAGGAAAAGCTCAACATTTTCGCCAAAGGTTTTCTTATAATCAATAGCCAACGCCTTGACAAACTGTTCATCGGGCTCCTTGTTGTAATCGCCAAGGACCCAGCGCATCTTCTGATAATCGCCGTAGAAATACTCCTGAAGAAGGGGAATGATGGCGTTTTTGAAGATAGAGCCAAGCCTCTGAATTGTGGGCTCAGTCCTTAGTGACATGAAATAAGCGTGTCCGATGGTGTGTTCCCTGTCGCAAAGGATCTCGATACGCTTGTTGATGGTAGTCAGAAGCTCCTTTATGCTGACATCCTCCACATAGGTGTCATTAAAAAGCTCGGGCTGAGGGAGCATTTCAACGAAATCGAAGCGTCGTCTGATAGCGGTGTCAAGAAGAGCGATAGAGCGGTCGGCAGTGTTCATGGTACCTACTATGTACACGTTTGAGGGAACGCCGAAGGGCTCCTGAGAATAAGCCAGTCTAACCTTTACCTCCTCCAGCTCGCCGAGACGCTTTGAAGGCTCGATAACGGTAATAAGCTCACCGAAGATCTTGGAGATATTTCCTCGGTTGATCTCATCGATAATGAAAACGAAGCGTTCATCGGGGTGCTCCGCAGCCTTCTGACAGAACTCACGGAAAATACCCTTGTCGACAACGTAAACCATTTCTTTTTTACGGGTACGCTCGCCTCGTTCGTTCATAGTTTCGAGGAAAACGGGCTTGATACCCTCGATAAATTCCTCATAGCCCATGGACTGATGGAATGTGGTGAATTCGATCTGACCGAAGCTGTTTTTCAGCTCGTTGTAGCGGTCGAGCATAGCGTTGTAGTCTTTTTTCATAACGGATTCTACAGGGATATTGTAGATAATAGCCAGCGCATAGTTTACGGAATTGTAGGTTTTACCTGTACCGGGAGGGCCGTAAAGGATTATATTCTTTCCCATTTTCATCCTAACCTTTCAGAAGAGTAATAACTATAATAATTATATCATAAATGCAAGAAAAAAGCAATATCAAAAGTTGGTGAATTGTATATTCTGCACATTGAATAAAACAGTATACAATTTTTTGGTGATTCTTAAAAATATGCAAAAAAAGAGCAGGGCAAAACCCTGCTTTGAAAATAAGATCACATAAAATGATATGTGTAGAACAAAAGAAAGGAGACAACAAAACGGATGTTAACATAGAAATATAAGAACTTAACATCATATATATTATAACGCATAAAACAGGATTAGTCAATATCTATAGAACAACTTTTACATTTTTGGAGAGATGCACAATTTACCGGCATTTCTCTTATACAAAATGTACTGCAAACAAGTTGTTATACAAATTGTAACATTAACTGTATCCTATACAATATATGATGCTGTTCGGGCCGCATCAATTAGTTTGTTGCAATTATGATTATAACACAGCTTGCGAATAATGTCAAGCTGTGTAAACGTTTGAAAAAATAAAATCTTGACCGAAAATTTTGTATATAATTACCATGGCATATAAATATGCAAAAAGCCGTGCCGAAAAGAACGGCACGGCTGATGTATAAAGCTCTGTGTTTTTCTTACTTGGAGTGCTTCTTAGTGATGAAAGCAGCAGAAGCAGCAACAGCAGCTACGGCAGCAAGAGCAGCAGCGGATGTATTTCCTGTTGCAGTGGAAGCAGTGCTGGAATCGGAAGCAGGAGCCTCTGTTGTCTCGGGAGCCTCAGCAGGAGCTGCTTCTGTCTCAGCGGGAGCGTCGGCAGTTTCCTCAGCAGCACCGTTGGGATCGGAAATTGTGAAAGTAACCTCGATCTTCTCAGCAGCGGAGAAGGAAGCAGCGTCAATAGCGCCGTAGTGAGGATCGGACATATCGCCTGTAAGACCATAAGCGTTCTGGATCTCGATTCTGTAATTGCCCTTCTCCTCGATATCGCCGTAGCAGATCTTCTCGGGGTCAAATTTTACCTCTGCGCCGTCAGCCTTAACGCTGTCAAGAGTAACCTCCATGTCAGCGAGATCAGCATAGCCGCCGATGATATCTACGCAGAAAACGTTAGCTCCGTTAGCAGCGGACATAGTGTTCTCTGCCTGAGTGTTGTCGAGAGAAACGGTGTATGTGCCGGGGCCTGTGATCTTTGCGTCGCCTGCCTTGCCTGCGTCCCAGTTGCCCCAGAGCCAGTCAATATCAGTGAACATAAGGAAAGCGTCATACTCGTAAGCGGAAGCGGTAGCTGCCATTACGGAGAGCGCCATTGTTGAAGCTGCAGCAACAGCTGCGATTCTTCTGAGTTTCATTTTGATCTCCTCCAAATTCTTTTTTTGTTATGTAATACGGAAAATGAGCGCATTGCGGAATACAAAGGCACATTTACCAATGCTAATATTATACATCATTTTTCCATAAAAAGCTATATTAATATCGCTAAAAATTTAAGACCTTAACTTGTACTTTTTTTACATAATAAAGGAAAAATGCCCGTTTTCCGAAGAAAACGGGCATAGCATTGTTCCTTGAAGTATGATTACTTAGCCTTCTTAGCAACGATTGCAGCAGCAGCAAGAGCTACGGGAATAACAGCCATAGCTACAGGGGAGTTGCCTGTTGCGGGAGAAGGAGCAGTCTCAACAGGAGCAGCCTCAGTAACAGCCTCGGTCTCAACAACCTCAGGCTCGGTCTCCTCAACAACCTCAGCCACGGTCTCGTCCTCGATAACCTCAGCCTCGTCCTCAAGGCCTGCAGCCATTGCGGAAACGCCCATCATAGAAAGTGCCATTGCAGAAGCTGCGAGAGCAGCAAGAAACTTCTTCATAATTAATTTCCTCCAAACATTAGAATTGGTGATTTTTGCATGGTTTTATTATAGCACAATTTAAAAAGCACTACAATTATTATTATAACAAATTTTTTTCGTTAATTCCTCGACATCTTGCACAATTTTCACAAAAAGTGCAAATCGCACTATAAAAAAATCACAATTCGGTTACAGAGAAAGATCCTGATGAAAAACGTGATGAAGCCCCCTTTTTTCAAGGGCAAAAGAAAAATGTTAAACAAATAATGCCTGAGCCTATTGATTTTGTTTGTATAATATGCTATAATAATGATAAAAGCAAAACACTGCAAGGAGGCAATTGATATGGAAAAAACTCAGATAATAACCATAGGCAGACGCTGCGGAAGCGGAGGCAGGATAATCGGAAAGACCCTGGCAGACAAGCTGGGACTCCCCTTTTACGACAAGGAGATCATCACCGCAGCCGCAAAGCAGAGTGGACTTTGCGATAAATTCATGGAAAATTTCGAGGAGACTCCCACAGCGAGCCTTCTGTACTCTCTTGTGATGAATGCGCAGCAGGGCGGCTTTTACATGGGAAAGCCCATTGAGCTGGTGGCATATGAGGCACAGATAAATGCAGTCAAGGCTGCGGCTGCAAAAGGTCCCTGCGTTATTGTGGGACGGTGTGCGGACTACATATTAAAGGACGATTATGATGTTGTCAGCGTGTTTATCACCGCTTCAAAGGAGTTCAGAGCCAAAAGGGTGATGGAAATGGACGGCATTTCCGAAAAGGACGCCTATGCCAAGCTCACTCGCATCGACAAAGCAAGAGCCTCATATCACAACTATCATGCGGAAACAAAATGGGGCGCATCTGACAGCTATGAGCTTTGCATATGCAGCGACAAACTTCCCTTTGAGGCTGCTGCGGAGCTTATCGAAAGCTACATAAGATCAAGAAAATAAGAAATATAATGCTCGCTTAGCCGAGCTTGAAGCCGAGGAAAATGATTTAAGCGATGACTTATGACATATCTTCGGTTTGATCTTTCAAAGAAAAAAAGCCGCTTCCCGTAGGAGGCGGCTTTTGATATGTATGCTTATTCAGCGGAATAATACTTATCGTAATTTACAAGCTCGTCTAAAAGCTTGGGAATCTTCTCGTCCATATCCTCGTCGGTGAACTGGCAGGTGCCCACAGCCTTGTGACCGCCGCCGCCGTACTTGAGCATAAGGCTGCCCACATTGACATGGGAGGTGCGGTTCAGAACGGAATATCCGCAGGCGCAGGAACAGCCCTTGCCGCCTCTTCCGCTTACTATCCATGCAGAGATATTCTGCTCGGGATAAAGGCTGTAAATGAGGAAGCGGTTTCCGCTGTAAATGGGGTCAACACCTCTCAGGTCGGATATGATAACGTCCTTCTCAACTCTTGTGTGAGCCTTGACCATTTCGATAAACTTCTCATTCTGCTCGAAATATACCTCTATTCTCTCCTTAACATCGGGGAGAGCGAGGATCTCCTCGGTGGTCATGGTGCGGCAGCAGTCAATGAGCTTTTCCATGAGCTGATAATTGGAAATGGTGAAATTTCTCCATCTTCCCAGACCTGTTCTGGGGTCCATGAGAAAGCCCACAAGTATCCAGCCCTCGGGGTGAAGTATCTCCTCTCTTGTGAGATTTCCCGAGTCAACCTTGTCAACGGCTACCATCATATCATCGTAATGGGCAAAGCGCTCCTTGCCGCCATAGTAATCGTAAATAATTCTTGCGCAGGAGGGGGTAATGCGGCTCTCGCCCTTGTACTTGCCCTCAAGCTGATTTCTCTCATGCTCGCTGGAATGATGATCGAACCAGAGACCGCAGCCCTCAACGAAGGGAACGTTAGCGAGACAGTCATTTTCGGTTATTTCCACAAGACCGTCCTGAAGATCCTTTGGGTGAGCGAACTTCCATGAATCTATAATACCTGCGTCCTTGAGCAAGGCTCCGCAGGCAAGACCGTCAAAATCCGAACGTGTTACAAGACGCATTATCAACAGCTCCTTATTTTTATGATAAACTTATATTTATTATAACATATAACAAAAAAGTTTTCAATAGCAAATCGGTATTTTTACATTTTATATAGAAAATGCAAGCCTGTTTTTTACATATTGATGAAAAAGAGAAATCCCGCTTATCATGCAAAAGATAAGCGGGATGATTTTGTAAGAGATTACTTGCCCGAATTTTCAAGGGAAGCCCTGATGAAATCGGCAAAAAGCTTGTGAGGCTTGTTGGGACGGGACTTGAACTCGGGGTGAAACTGAACGCCCACGAACCATGGATGATCGGGAACCTCCACGATCTCCACAAGTCTCTCGTCGGGAGAAATACCTGCGATCCTCAGACCGTTTTCGGTGAGCTGAGAGCGGAAAGCGTTGTTAAATTCCCAGCGGTGACGGTGACGCTCATAAATAAGCTCGTCCCCGTATACTCTGCGGCATATGCTGCCCTCTGTCAGCTTGCAGGGATAAAGACCGAGTCGCATTGTGCCGCCCTTTTCGGTAACGGTTTTCTGATCCTCCATGATGTCGATAACGGGATAGGGAGTCTCACCGAACTCGGTGGAGTTTGCTCCCGAAAGACCCAGAACGTTTCTTGCATATTCGATAACGGACATCTGCATTCCGAGACAGATGCCGAACATGGGCTTTTTGTTGACTCTTGCATAGCGGATAGCCTCGATCATACCCTCAATGCCTCTGTCTCCGAAGCCGCCGGGAACGAT
>JAGBFZ010000097.1 GCA_018110855.1 Oscillospiraceae bacterium | reverse complement strand
GGCTTATCATTGCGGGAGGCGAGGATATGCTCTGCGAGATATGCTCCCTTCATCCCCGTTTCAGAGAATGGTTCGGGGACAGATGTGAAATGGGCATTGGACTTTGCTGCGAGGAGGCGGCTCGGATAATCATTAACAGCAAAATTTCTTTCGGGCTGCACCTTCTACGCTCTGAGGGCGGTGAAACCAAGCCTATGGATATGCTTCACAGCCGTCTGCTTAAGATAAGGGCAGAGCTTTTTGAGATAATAAACGGCTGTGAGGATTTTTTCTCGATGTGTGAAAAGCTGCTTTATCGCTCGGCAGAGGCGGAGAGGGAGCTTACGGGCAATTTTCCGAATATATCGGCTGCACTCCGCTCCCGTAAATTTATGGGAAAAGCTGTTTCTCTGCTCTCATCTCTTGAACCCATAAACGGGAAATGGGAAAATATATGCGGCAGTATTAATGCGGATAACACGCCCGACTTTGCTGATACTGCGGGATATAAAAATATTCTTGCTTATTTCATTTTCAGATATTTTATGAAATCGGGGTCGGATGGAGAGATTTTTCTCAAATCCGCTTTTGCGGTCTTTTCGGCGCAGATGATCGCTCTTATTGAAAAAAGCTGCGGAATGAGCCTTGAGGACAGCGCTTGTTTATGGTCCAAGGAAGTCGAATACAGCTGCGAAAATCTTGAGGTGATATTTGATTTTCTGTATGAGGAATATTACTCTGAATAAGCATGGGACTTCGGAAAATCTGTTCCGAAGCCCCATTTTTGCAGTATTATTCTTCCTCGTCCTCTTTTTCGTCCTTTGTACCGCCATAGCTGTTATTGTCGGCGCTGTTGTTGCTTCCGATAGAAACATTCTTACGGGGGCTGAACATTGCTCCTATTACTATACCGAGCAGTGTAAATGCGGCAATTGCCAGCACAAGCTCTCGCTTGCTTATTGTTACATTCACATCAAGGGATTTAAGAAAACGCTCGGTCTTGACCTTTAATACTGTTAACATAGATATCCTCCTTATCCGTTTATCCTTTTTAGCTGCCTTACATCACGTCCTGCGAAAAGGAGCAGGGTGCAGCAGCAGAAAATTCTTGAGATTATTCTTTCGTTATAGGTTGACGCAAGCTCCTCTTTGGATAAATTGGTGCTTATTATCATGGGCTTGCCTGTGTTTATGCGGGTGTTGATGATATTATACAGGGTGGACTCGTAAAATGGTGTATGATGCTCCGAGCCAAGATCGTCAAATATCAGCAGATCGCAGCTGCATATACTCTCAAGGGTATCACTGCCCTCCTCGCCTCTGTCGAAATGCTCCTTTTCTATGCTGCGAAGAATATTTATCACAGAGCCGTATATCACATTATAGCCCTTGTCTATGACCTCTCTTGCGATTGACATGGAAAGATGCGTCTTTCCAACTCCCGTTTTTCCGAGCATCAGCAGGCTGTCCGAGCTTTCAGAAAAGAGTGCTGCATATTCACGGCAGAAGCTGAGATTTTTGGACATAAGGTTATAGCAGTCTATTCCGTCGATCACGATACCTCGGTAATAATCAAGGCTGAAATGGGCAAAATCTGCGTCAGGCAGATTGGCAGTGCGGTTCAGCTCCTCTGCGGCGATCTTGCTGATCAGCCGCTTCATGCAGTCGCACATTTCCCTTTCGGTATAGCCTGTATCATTGCACACCTTACAGCGGTAATGGGTTTCAAGATAATCCTCGGGATAGCCCTTTGACCTTAAAAGCTCCTTTATCATATTTGCGCCGTCAAGATTATTCCTGCGGAGCTTTTCAAAATTGTCTTTGTAATCGCCCTTGCGGCTGATTATCATTCGGGAAAGCTCGGTAGCGGTTCGGGCAAGCATTCGCCGTATTTCCTCTATCTCGGGTATCTTTTCATATATCTCCCGCTGACGGTCGGCGGCTTCGTTTTCCGCTCGAAGCTTCCGTCTTTCCATTTCTGCATTTGCCTTATGGCGTATTTCAGTGCGGGTCATCATCTCGCCTCCTCGCCTGTCTTCTTTACTGTGGGAGTGGTATTCAGAGCGTGTTCAAACAGCTGATCAAGATCGTATGAAGGAGCTGCAGCAGGCTTTGCTTCCGCTGCTGTTTTTTTGTCCTTCTTC
Source organism: Oscillospiraceae bacterium (assembly GCA_018110855.1). Classification (GTDB taxonomy): domain Bacteria; phylum Bacillota; class Clostridia; order Oscillospirales; family Ruminococcaceae; genus Huintestinicola. The sequence continues at coordinate 3,081 of JAGBFZ010000097.1, read as the reverse complement.
CGAACGGGCTTCGTCCGCTCGTCAAATTCCTCGGCTGCAGCAGCATTGGTTATGCCATTTTCATGCCACTTTCTGAGTATTTTATCCATATAATTGAAAGAGGGCTTACCGATGCCGTCAACAGTCTTATCATAGGCAAGCTCTACCATATCTATTGTAATATCCATTCCCGACCATGCGTCTATGTACTTCTTCTGTGAATCGGTAAGCTTGCTCTGGAGCTTCAGCCTTGACTGAACCTTGCCCTCAAAGGAAAAGGCTTTCTGCATGGCAAGTATCTCATTTTCCGCCTGCTCATGAGTGGTGATGTTATTCTCATGCCACTCTGCAGCGATCTTTTCGATCTTTCCCATATTTCCCCTGCCCACCGAACAGCAATAGGCTATAAGCATGATTATGATATCCGCTGACATTCCCAGATGATCGTGAAACCACAATATCGTTCTCTGATCGTCAAAGGTCAGCACCCGTCCGAGGCTTTGCTCCGCACTTTGGAATAGAAAGGCAATTTCCTCGGACTGAGCTATCCGCTCTGCTATTTCCGTGGGGAGAAGCGCCTTTCTCGGCTTTATCACAGGCTTTTGAACTGTCTCCTCTTTTTTGGGCGGTGAAGCGATTATTTTAACAGGCTCCTGACAATTAGCGGTATTCACCGAAACATTCTTTTGCTCCGAAGTCATTTCGCTCTCCGATTTTTTAAGTATTCCAAGCTGCTCCCAATAGGAAATTGCGTCCTCGGCATCCTCATAAGTAACACCTATATCCTCGGGTCGCTCGGGCAGACTGCGATATTTCATAAAATAAACAAGCACCTTGACAGCCTTTCCCGAAGCAAGCTTCAATCCGTCTGCGGCTGCATCGGGAACTGCAAATACTCCATCACAGCAATCCCAGTTGATTTTATATTCCATTTGGTCTCCTTAAATAAATTGCAGGTAATTTTCTTATATATTATAGCACAGGACATGAAAAAATTCTATATATATTTTGCATAGTTTTCCGCCTCATATTTCTATACAAAAGACTCACAAGGCGGATTTTGTACAATTTTACCGTTTTTTGACATCGTTTCGGTAAATTCTCTGTAAAATTATATTTACTGTTTTGGCTTGAAAAAATCACGGACAAATGGTATAATAAAAGATAAATATATAGGATTTTCCCCATTGGAGTTGTTATTATATGATAAAGGATATTCAGGAAAAGATCATTAAGCTGAAAAAAGAAAAGAACATCTGTATTCTTGCTCATTGCTACCAGACTCACGATATTCTGGAGATAGCGGATTTTACGGGTGATTCCTTCGGACTAGCACAGAAGGCTGCTGCTGCCGACTGCGAGGGAGTTATCATGTGCGGAGTTCGTTTTATGGCAGAGACTTGTAAGATACTTTCCCCTGAAAAGAAAGTTTATCTCCCCCGTTCCGAAGCAGGCTGTCCTATGGCTGAGCAGCTCGATGTTGATATGCTGCGTCAGCTTCAGGAAATGTACAAGGGCTATAAGACCGTTGCTTACATAAACACCACTGCCGAGCTGAAGACCCTCTGCGATGTTTGTGTTACCTCCTCCTCCGCTGTGGATATTATCAGAAAGATGGACGCTGACAAAATCCTTTTTATCCCTGACTGCAACTTAGGAGATTACGTTTCAAAGCAGATCCCCGAAAAGCAGTTCAAATTTGTAAGCGGCGGCTGTCCTACCCATGCACGAATTACTGTTAAAGAGGTTCAGAAGGCAAAGGAAGCACACCCAAATGCTCTTGTTCTTCTTCACCCCGAATGTCAGCCTGCTGTTACCGCAATGGCTGATTATGCAGGCAGCACCACGGGCATCATGGATTTTGCAAAGAAAAGCAGTGCGAAGGAATTTATTATCGGCACTGAAAACAGCATTGTTCAGCATCTCAGCATCGAATGTCCCGACAAGATGTTCTCTGCCCTTTCCAAGGACTGCTTCTGCCACAACATGAAGATCACTTCCATCACCGACGTTCTCCACTGCCTTGAGGGAACAGACGGCGAGGAGATAATTCTCCCCGAGGAAACACGACTAAAGGCAAAGGTCTGCATTGATGAAATGCTTCGACTGGGCTAATTTCTGCAAGTGCATTACAGCTGTCCGTTTTTTCGGGCGGCTGTATTTTTTCTTGACATTTCCATTGAATTGTTATACAATATAAGCATATTGCTACCGAAAGGACGGGAAAAATGAAAATATACAAAACTATTGCTGCAGTTATGACTGCAGCAGTCATGCTGCTGCCGCTTTCTGCCTGTGCAGGCAAAGCAGACTCCCCTGCCGCAGAGCAGCCTGCTGCCATGAGGGATATTCCTTCAACCGAGCTTGTCAAGGAAATGAAGGTGGGCTGGAATCTTGGAAATACACTGGATTCTGTTATCACCACTCCCAAGGGAACAGAGCTTCCCTCAGACTGGGAAACTGCATGGGGACAGCCCGTTACCACCAAAGCAATGATAGATAATGTTGCTGCTCAGGGCTTTAATATTCTCAGAGTTCCCGTTACCTGGGAAGGCAAATTCGGTGAAGGCCCCGATTATACCATTGATCCCGATTGGATGGATAGGGTCAATGAGATAGTTGATTACGGCATTGACAATGATATGTTCGTTATCCTAAATCTCCATCACGAGGACTGGCATATGCCTACATATGAAAACGAGGCTGCTGCACAGGAAATTCTCGTTGCCCTCTGGACTCAGATCGCAGAGCATTTCAAAAAATACAATGAAAAGCTTATTTTCGAGGGTCTGAACGAGCCTCGTCTCAAGGGAGATCCCTCCGAATGGAACGGCGGAAATGCTGAGGCGAGAGATGTCATCAACCACTGGAACGCTGCTTTTGTGGAAACTGTAAGAAATTCGGGCGGAAACAACAAGCTCCGTCATCTGATGGTGACTCCTTATGCCGCTTCTTCGGGTGAGAATGTTTTAAATGATTTAGGGTATACCATTAGTTTATATAATACTACTAGACTAACAGGCTTATATGGTAAAATCTATGATGGTAAAAGTACAATCTTTTCTTTTATACCTAAAGATTGTACTTCAGCTGAAGGTAATT
>JAGBFZ010000096.1 GCA_018110855.1 Oscillospiraceae bacterium | reverse complement strand
TATCAATATACACAAGCGAAAACATCCCCGAATATAAATCCTCTGAAACAATTCTGAAAATTATTTCCCTGATATGGCTCTGCGGAGTCATCATAATGACATCCCGCTGGATATATTCATATATCAGGCTCAAAAGAATGCTGAGTACCTTCCACCCCCATGAGCATAATATTTTTACCTCTGAAAAAATTTCGACCCCCTTTATTTTCGGAATGCTCTCCCCTCGGATCTATCTTCCCGAAGCACTCACAGAAAACCGCAGGGAGCTTGTAATAATGCACGAAAAATACCATATAAGACGCCTTGACCATATCGCGAAGCTTGTAATGTACCTTTCCCTTTGTATACATTGGTTCAATCCCATGGTATGGCTCAGCTTCAGGCTATGTGAACGTGATATGGAAATGTCCTGCGATGAAGCGGTAACAGGAAAAATGAGCAAAGCCGAAATTGCGGATTATTCCGAAGCCCTGCTTGAAGCCGTTCCGAAAAAAGCCGCCATGTATACCGCAGGCTTTTCCGAAAGCGGAACAGGAAAAAGAATAAAAAATGTCCTCAAATTCAAAAAGCCCGCTCTTTGGATAATGATCCTCTGCGCACTCATAACGCTTGCCGCCGTTATCATACTTTCCTCCGACAAAGCCCCTGAAAATGCTCAGCCCCTTAATACGGATAATCCTGTCACCGAGCAAAACCCCGATTTCAATCCTTTTAGCAACATCGCCGCCGACCCTAATACATCCGTCTCCCTTATGGGAAGAAGCGGGCAGCAGTATCCCTTTTCAGATAAAAACACCGCCTTCGCTCTGAAGATACTATCCGAAACCGAATTAACTCCCACCGAGCTGTACGAATATGTCCCTTCCGAATTTGAGCTGAGGATTTACCCGAAGGATCGCCCCCACGCCTTCGGACAATACGCTTTCGCCCCTGCCGGTAATTCAGACGGCGAATCCATATTCTCTGTCCATGTCTTGTCAACCAATATTGAATATATCTATTCAATACCCGAGGAAAGCTACAAAGCCCTCAAGGAGCTTGCCGACCTCACCTATAATAATGCAATGACCGAGCTTGAGAATATCCCCCTCACCATTCCCGTAATACCCGCCGACCCCGAATTTCTGAAAAACGTATATTTTGGCTCCGAGTTCCCCCATCTCCTTTACGCCAATGAATTTAATACCGTTTTCACCGACGGAATGAACGGCTTGTATCTCTGCAGCGATCATTCTGTGCTGTGGGCAGCGGATATCGGCTCAACCTTTGCAGCATACAAGGACAAATTCCCCTTTGAATTGGGCGCCGAAAGCTGGAACGGCATATCGATGGGCGCATTAACCGATGAAAACGGGCAGCTCCGTCTCTGGTGCAGCATAAACGGAGCGAAATCAAATCACAGCGTAAAATACATCATCGACCTTGAGACCAACACCCTCTCCTACATTGACGAAATACCCGAGGATACCCGAAATGTCAGAACATTCAGCTACTATGATTTCTCCGAAGGCTCTCCCCAGCCCCTTGATAATCACATCATCTATTTTGACAGCGACCCCCAAAACTTTGTTTATATGGCAGTCAATGCAAACACATGGAAACTTCCCATGATAAAGCTTGTCCGTCATACCTCCGAGGGCTATTCCGAGTTTGTACCCTTTCCCGAAAACAGCCCTGCAGTTGATCATGAAGCCCAAAGCAGAATCCATTTCGGAACATATCGCCTGTCGGAAAATGATGGCGTACATTCCATTTGCAGCATAACCATCTCTCCATGGGGAACCGCCATACCGCTGTTCTCACCCCTCTCAAGCATTCTGTGTATCGGCACAGCAGAGATAAATGACGATCTCACCAAGCTGATCATTAACGGCTCCGACGGCGGAAGATACGTTTTTGATATCGACGATGACAGCCTTATCTACCGTCAGAGCGAAAGCAGCGAAGGAACAGCTGCCTTCCCGAAGGATATGGGCGGAGCATACGAGGGTGCGGTTTACACATATTCGGAAGAATAAATTCAAATCAGTCATTGCGGCACATCAGCTTTTGGGAATAATGTCATTATAGCACATTTGAGCCGTTTTGTCAATACATTTTAAAACAAATGTTCAACTTTGTATAGCTGCACAAATATGGAACAATTTTTTCATTAATAATATACACTATAAAAATCCCCTATATGCTCCATACATTCCAAAGCATATAGGGGAAACTATTAATCAGTCATCAAGACACTTGTCAAGACTGTCGCAAATAGCCTGCTTGTCCATCTTCTGACCGATGAAAACCAGCTTGATCTCTCTGTCACCGTACTTCTCATCCCAGTCAGCAGCAATGTCGGGATACTGCGCAAGAAGTCTCTTTCTCTCCTTTTCGGGAGCGGCAGCAAACCACTTTCCCGAGCCTGTGGCAGTTATCTGAACGCCCGCCTGCTCAAAAACAAAAGCATTCTCGGGATCGTCCGAAAACCACAGCATACCCTTGCAGCGGATAACGCTCTTAGGCCAGTTACCCACCCATTCCTGAAGCCTGTCCTTGTTAAAGGGACGGCGGCGGCGGTATACAAAGGTACCGATACCGTATTCCTCCGCCTCGCCCTCCTCATCGTTGTGACAGTGACCGCAGTGACAGTGTTCACCATGCTCATGGTGATGTTCATGCTCATCATGGTGGTGATGCTCGTGTTCCTCATCGTGATGATGGTGCTCATGCTCATCATCATCTTCCTTGCCCGCTTCTTCAAATGCTTTAGCCCAGCCTGCAGAGGTAACAGCCTCCTCAAAATCATAAGCGCCCGTATCAAGAATATCCGAAACACTTACCTTGCCATAACTTGCCTCGATAATGCGTGCCTTAGGCTGCAAGACCTTTATCATAGCCTTGACCCTTCCAAGCTGCTCTGAGTCCACCTTGTCAACCTTGTTGAGAATAATGGTGGAGCAGAATTCTATCTGCTGAATAAGAAGATTTTCGATATCCTCCTCGTCAATATTTTCTTTAAGAAGGTTATCGCCGCAGCCGAACTCAGTAGCCATTCTGAGAGCGTCCACAACGGTAACAATATTGTCAAGACGGCAGATAGGAGGATATTTCCTGTCAGCCTTGCCCTCAAGAACGGAAATGGACTGAGCAATAGGCAGAGGCTCGCAGATACCGCTTGCCTCAATGAGAATATAGTCAAATTTGCCCGTTTTGATAAGCTCAGTGATCTGATTCATAAGATCGACCTTTAATGTGCAGCAAATGCAGCCGTTTGAAAGAGGAACGAGATTATCGTCCTTCTGAGTAACAGTGCCGCCCTTCTGAATAAGCTCGGCGTCAATGTTCACCTCACCGATATCATTGACGATAACAGCGCATTTATAGCCCTCCTGATTATTGAGAACGTGATTGATAAGAGTAGTTTTGCCCGCTCCCAGATATCCTGTGAGCAGAGTAATGGGAATAAGCTTTTTTGAAACAGCCATAATTAAGAACAGTCCTTTCTATTTTATCTGCAAAATTCGCAGACCCTTTTCCTGTAAATTATAATTATATCACTTTCCAAAATTTTTTTCAATACATTTTTCAAGAATATTTTTATAAAAAGCGGACATGAGCATTATGTCTCACGTCCGCACAAAATTTTATTTCTCAATTTTATCGCAGTAAGCAATGCCAAGACCCACAGTTGCAATATAGCAGCGTCCGTAAACGTTCATATCGCCCGAAATAAATTCGCCGTTTCCGATACCGCCGAACTGATGAAGATCATCGTTCACTCTCACCCATGAAGCACCATTGTCCTCAGTCATGTAGAAGCCCTTGACATCGTTATCCTTCAAAGTACCGCTGATGTAAATAACGTAAGGGTCGCCCTCCTTTTTAGGCGCACCGAGACCCACCGCATCGCAGGTCTTTACACCGTCGATCAGCGAGAAGCTCTCTCCGTAATCATTTGAAACAATAAGACCGCCCGCTCCGCCGGGAACGTAGAATGTGCCCTCAATGCCGGGAGCAACCGCAAGCCGTTTGTAAGGCATCATTGTGTCATATTTTCTCTTGAAGGTCTTTCCGCCGTCAACGCTCACATAAACAATGCTGTTGCAGCAGCCGTAAACATAATCCTTGTTCACAGGGTCGCCGATAAGATAAACGCTCTGACTGCCCACAATACCTTCAACCTTTTCCCATGTCTTGCCCCAGTCCTCGGTGCGGTATGTATATGCGCCGTTGGAGGGACTCCAGATAAGAGCGGAGCCGTCAGCTGTAAGAGCCACCTTGCCCTTGTAAAGCACCTTTCCTGCCTCGGGAGAATTGGTGATATCGCTCCATGTCTTTCCGCCGTCAGTGGAATAGGTCAGGAGCATATTGGATTCATCTCCGCCCACCTTGACCCAGATATCATGGTTAAGAGCCGCAATGGCAATGCTTGTGCAGGAGCCTATCTGCCTTGAATGACGCTCAGCGGACTCAAAAATATCATGATGGATAAATCCGTCATAATCTCCGATAGCAGAAACAAGCGGATAATCCTTATAGGAAACGATATCCTCGGCAACTACCTCTTCAATTCCCTTTGCCTCGAAATAAAACTCGGGAGCATCGTCCCATATATTGTCGCAGGCAAAAATACCGTTGCCCGAATTAACAAGGATCCTGTTGCTGTCGCCGCTGTCCATAGCAAGAGAGCTGCACCAGTGGATAGCCGCATTGGATATCCAGTCCATGCCGTTAGTTGAGAGAGTGTATTTGCCGTCAAGATCCTCCCATGTCTTGCCGCCGTCAGTGGTGCGGAAGAACTTATCCCCGTATGCGCCGTTTGGCTGCTCCTTCCATACCTGAGAGCTTACAAGGACCATTCTGTTGTTGTCCTCGGGGTCGATAACGATATCGCCCACAGTCCAGCTGATGACCTTTATCTCCTCAGCACTTTTTCCGTCGGGAGAATATTTGTACAAACCACCCTGAACGGAATTCCATGGTCCCTCCTTGTTACCGTAGGAAACGAAAAGATTTCCCTCAGAATCGAGATCAAAGCGCTGGGGCATTAATTTCTTTGCCGCCTCCGATGAAGCAGAAAGAACATTCCAGCTTTCTCCCCCATCATCGGAATAATAAATGTTGTCGTCCTTAGAACGTGAAACGCCCGCATATATTCTTGAGGTTTTTCCGTCAGCCGACCTGCTCTTGTCAAACAGGATAATGTTAATTCCGTTATCATTTCCCGTTGTCTCAACAGGGAAGCTCTCCACCTTCTGCCATGTTTCTCCGCCGTCAGTGCTTCGTATCATGCCGCCCTTTCTTCCGCCGCAGTAAATTATGTCGCTGTTGTTTGGGTCAACGGCGATCCTCTCACCGTTTCCTCTGCCCATACCGTTCCCGTGGAGCTTGATAAGCTCGGACACATCCACCTGCTTAAAATGCTCGCCGTAATCCTTTGAAACAAGTATGCAGGTCTTTCCGCCGCTGAAATACTCTGTACCTGCGGCAAGATAAACGTTAGCCGCATTATTCGGGTCAACAGCGATACCGTCAATGCCAAGAAGCCCCTTGTCCTCATCGGAAATGTCATAGTTAAGCGCCTTCCATGTCTGAGCGTCATTATCCCATCTGTATGCGCCGCCCACGTCCGTCCTTGCATAGAAAAGCCCCGCCTCGCAGGTGTTCACAATGCCCGTAACGAAGCCGCCTCCGCCGATAGCCACCTGACCATAGGTCCAGTCGGGATTTTCGTAAACATCAGCAAGAGGTTCAGCTGTGATCTGCTCTGACTGAGTTGTCTGCTCCTCTTCCTTGGGAGCTTCAGACTTTGCACAGCCTGCAAGCATGGAAAAGCATATTGCCGCAGCCGTAAGAACTCCTGCTGCTTTTAAAACTGATCTCATTATTTTATCTTCATCCTTTCATAATGCTGTGACAGATAATTTTACATTCAAATTATATCATAGCAATACATAAATGTCAATCGTTTTCATCAATCAGGTTTTATCGATTCTGCTGAATACAATTCATTTTATACGGAGAAAAAATCGAGTAATAAAATCCCCAAAAGCCGAATATATTGTGGGGAGGACAAATCGTATTTGCCGAAAACGGCTAAGGAAAGGATGGTTCATATGGAGCTAAAGGTCAACAAAGACCCCGTGAGATCGGGGGAAAGGATATGCAGCAGTACGCAGGAGCAGTCAGTGGAGCTTGATTATGTTCTCCCCGATTACTACCCCGAGATATTCAGGATAATCAAATGCTGCGCTGAGCCTGAGATCACCGCCTGCGCAGTGAACGGAAACCGAGTATCCTACGAGCTTACAGTCCGTCTCAGGGTCATCTACTGTCCCGAGGAAAACGGCTCACCCGAAGCAGTGGAGCAAAAACTTGTATACAGCAGGACAGTGGATATCGACCGCATAGCGGAAAATCCTCGGGTATATATAAACGCTGTTCCCGACCATGTAAACTGCCGTGCTGTAAACAGGCGCAGGATAGACGTACGAGGAGCTGTTACAGTCAATATCTGCGTTATAGGCATGACAAATACCGAGGTGATAAGCGAGGCATTCGGCAGCAATATCCAGCTTCGCAAGAAAAGCTGTTCCTGCCCCGCACAGATAATAACCTCACAGAAAAGAGTCACCGTTTCCGATGATTTCACCCTGTCCGAAACCGCTCCCCCCGTTGGGACCATACTCCGCTCATCGGCAGAGCTGATATCCTCGGACAAGAAGATCATAGCAGGAAAAGCGGCAGCAAAAGGCGAGCTGAAAATATCCGCAGTATATACCTCACCCGAATCGGACAGCGATTCGCCCGTGACCTCGATGCAGTTCTCACTCCCCTTTTCCCAGCTTGTGGAGCTTGAAGGACTTGACGATGATTTTGAATGTATGATAAATTCATCGGTAATATCCTGCGAGCTTAGACCCTCCTCCGAGGGAGACGGCAATTCAAGGCAGCTTGAATGTGAGGTGCTGCTGCTTATCGACTGCATTGCCGTAAAAATGGCAGCCTATGAAATAGCCTGCGATGAATATTCTACCTCTCATACCTCAACCCACACGTCAGCCCCTGTCAGGATAGAAAAAGCCCCCGTCCCCATTGACAGCGGAATATCCGTAAAGGGCATATGTGAAAACAAGGACAGCCCTCTCTCGGAGATATATTCCGCATGGTGTACCGTTTCGGGTCTGAAAATATCTGCAGAAGAAGGCGGACTATCCGCCTCGGGCAAGGTAACTCTCTCCGTAATGGGTCAGGCGGAAAACGGAGATTTCGTTATCTGCGAGACAGATATTCCCGTTGAGGAAGCTCTTCCCGCCGCCGTATCCGAAATATCTGCGGGAGCAGATATAAGAGCTGTCCTCTCGGTAACATCATGCAGCTATACCATTACCTCGGACAATACCGCTGAGGTCAAGGCAGAAATAGCTGTAAGAGGCTATTTTACCGACTATACAGAAATAGAAGCCATTACCGATATCACAGTTGACGAAAACACTCCGAGAGAACAAAACGAGGATTATGCTCTCAGGCTTTATTTTGCGGAAAGCGGCGAGGATCTATGGAATATAGCAAAGCGATACGGAGCCTCCATGCTTCGGATAATTGAGGAAAACGAGCTTGACGGGGACGCAGTGAAGGAAGCAAAAATGCTTCTTATCCCCGCTTTATAATGAAGAAAGGAAACTGCCGTTATGGTTAAAAATGACATTTACACCGATATCGCCAAGCGCACGGACGGCGATATCTACATAGGAGTAGTCGGTCCCGTCCGCACAGGAAAATCCACATTCATAAAGCGATTTATGGAGCAGCTTGTTATCCCCAATATCGAAAGCGATTTCAGACGTGAAAGAGCGGTCGATGAGCTGCCGCAGTCGGCAGCGGGCAAAACAATAATGACCACCGAGCCGAAATTCATACCCGAGGAAGCAGTGGAAATATCCGTGGGAGAAAATGCCCGCTTCAACGTCCGCCTGATTGACTGCGTGGGCTATATCGTGCCCAGCTCCATCGGATATATTGAAAATGAAGCCCCCCGAATGGTAATGACGCCATGGTTTTCGGAGGAAGTGCCCTTCAATATGGCAGCCGAGGTAGGCACAAGAAAGGTAATAACCGAGCACAGCACCATCGGACTTGTGATAACCACAGACGGCAGCATCTCCGATATTCCGAGAATGGAATACGAGGAATCCGAGCAGCGTGTAATAAACGAGCTAAAGGGCATCAATAAACCCTTTGTGGTGCTTTTAAACTGCACCGACCCCAAAAGCGGCAAAGCAATTGAAATGAGCAGCGAGCTTGAGAAAAAATACGGCGCACCCGTTATCCCTGTAAACTGTCTTGAGCTGAGCGGCGATGATATCGACAATATACTGAAACAGGTGCTGTTCAGCTTTCCCGTCAAGGAGATAAATATATCCATGCCCCGCTGGATAACAGGTCTTGCCAAGGGCCACTGGCTGAGAACGGAAATATTCGACGCCGTGAGAGACGCCGCAAAGGACGTAAAAACCGTCCGTGATGCACAAAGTGTGGTAAACAGGATAAGAGAGTGTGAGGACATCACCTATTCGGATATCCGAACCATTGATCTGGGCAAGGGCAGCGCAGACATATCCTTAACCTTAAAAAGCGAGCTGTTCTACCGTATTCTTGGCGAGACAACGGGAATCGAGATAAGCAGCGAGAGCGACCTTCTCCCCCTGCTAAAAAATCTCACCGATATCAGAAAGAAATACGAGAAGATCGAAAATGCCCTCAAGGAGGTGGAAGCGACAGGCTACGGCATAGTAATGCCCACAATTGAGGAGCTGACACTTGAGGAGCCTGAGATCGTCCGACAGGGCGGCAAATACGGCGTTAAGCTGAAAGCCTCCGCACCGTCCATTCACATGATGAAAGCGGATATTATCACCGAGGTAAGCCCCATTGTGGGCAGCGAAAAGCAGTCCGAGGAGCTGGTAATGTACCTTCTCCGAGACTTTGAAGAAAACCCGGGCAAGATATGGGAATCCAACATATTCGGAAAATCCCTTCATGAGCTTGTAAACGAAGGACTCCACAACAAGCTATACCGAATGCCCGTTGACGCCCGCCTGAAGCTGCAGGAGACCCTTGAAAGGATCATAAACGAAGGCTGCGGAGGACTTATCTGCTTCATTCTGTAATATTTTTAAAATCAGTCCGAGAGATTTTTTTCGGACTGATTTTTGTTATCCAAATAACAGTTGCAGTATAATTTGAAATGTGTTATAATAGAAGAAGATAAATTTGAAATGAAAGGCGGCGGTCTGACTGAAATATGTTGTAATGTGTACGGCTCTGGGCATTGCCCTTGCAGTCAGCGCCGCATCATACATATACGTCACAAAGGACGGCGAATACAAAAACGAGGTAAATGAACAGCTTGTATATGCCGAGCTGAATGAAGATATCCACCGCAAATTCGGCGGCTTTGACATAGATGAGCTTTGCGAGGGCTATGACCTGCCGAAATCCTTTCTGGGACAAACTGAAATACCTATGGAAGTGGTAAATCAGTACCCCGAGCTGCCCGTTGGCTGCGAAATAACCTGCGCAGCGGCAATGCTGAATTTTTTCGGCTATGACGTGGAAAAATGCTATCTTGCGGATAATTATCTCCCCGTCAGCAGCGAATTTACGGAAAAGGACGGAAAGCTCTTCGGACCCGACCCGAGAAAGGTGTTCGTGGGAGACCCCTACGGACGGGGCGATGGCTGCTATGAGGACGTAATAGCAGCAGTGCTTGACGATTATTTCTCCTCCCATGGTTCAAAAAACAGAGCCGTCATCTTAGAGGACGCAAATTCCGCAGATTTAGAACGGCTTCTTGACAGGGGCGTGCCGTTGATCGTGTGGGCATCCATAGATATGAAGCCATATAAATATAACAAGGTATCCGAATGGCAGACCGAGGATGGAGATACAATAATGTGGCTCAGCAATTCCCATACACTTATCCTCACAGGCTATGACGGCGCATTTTATTTCTTCATGG
>JAGBFZ010000013.1 GCA_018110855.1 Oscillospiraceae bacterium | reverse complement strand
TCGTCCTGAAGCTTTTTCATTTCCTCACGGGGCATACATTCGATTTCCTTGTTCCAGTAGTTTTCCAATTTAAAAAACCTCCGTTAATAAAATAGAATAATATTTATACGGCAGATATCAGACGCATCCGCCTAAAATATGCTTATCGGTGCTGAAAAGCCGTTCCATTTTCAGCATGGTGTAGGAGCCGTTTTCATTTTCCCTGACGGTATAGCGATAGGTCTGAGACCTTACAAGATGAAAATCGTCCTCGTAATAATCTATGGTAACGATATGGGTCTTTGCTTCCTCGTCATAGCTTTCATCGGCAAGATAACCGCAGAACCAGTATGTGCCTCTTCCGGGGATAGAAACAGTATCCGTTTCGGAATTGTAATACTCCGATTCCTTTGTACTGAGCGAATCAGCCGAAAATCCGTAAAGCTCCTTTAACGCTGTGTCAAAGGTCTCATAGGAAAAATCAAAATCCTCTATGTGATAATACTGTCTTGAAGTCATCAGAGCATCAAATATCGCTGACATCGGTTCATTATTTCTTGAAGAAAAATCAGGTGACGAAAAGTCTGTGACCTCGCTTCCGGGGAAAAGATCGCTGAAATATGCGGTAAAATCGTTGCAGAAATTAAGATGTCCCCCACGCTCGCCATAATAAGGCAGCAGACGGCTTTCGTCAAGCTCACCGACCCTTCTGAGCGGAAGATAGCATCTGTCCTCGCCTGGCTGATAGATAAACACATAATCAGCCGTACCAACGGGAATTTCCTCAACAGAGCTTTCGGAAATATCCAGCGTTACCGTAACCTCATATCTGAAATCTTCGTATTTCTCGTCAACAACATACCAGCTTTCCGCCTTTATATTTTCAAGAGAGCGGAGCGCATATTCATAGCCGTTACTTTTCAGATACGGTATCTCTCCCGTTTTTGAACATTCGAGCATTGCCCTAAGCTCTGTACGGACACGGCATATTGTTTCAGCTTCATATTCTCTGAGTCCCTCAAGGCTCATAGAAAATTCGGGAGCATCAGGCGGATTATCCGAGTCAAAATCATACACCTTTCCGTTTTCGGGAACAGTCTCCTGAGGAACAACAACGATCTCTCCCATATCACCTTCGGTTACGGGAACATCGCTTTCCTCAGAAAAATCTTCCGTTACACTTTCCTCAGTTGATTCGGAATTTTCCGTTACCTCTTCTGTGACCTCAGGCTCAGAGCCTTCCGTCACAGAAACATCGTTTACGGAAGTCTCGGAAGCAGAAGAAGCTTCGGAAACATTTTCCGAACCGTTTGTACAGCCTGCAAGCAGCGCTAAGCACAGTGCAGCTGTAAGTATAGGATAGGCTTTATGCAAAATAACACCCTCTTTGGATCATGCGTTTCTTCCAAACTCAAAAGCCTTCTTATTAAGCTCTAAGAATTTCGGAGGAACGCACTGCTCGATAGCATTCTGCCAGAGAGCCTCCTCAAACTCTGTCTGAGCGGAAACCACGCCCATGAGCACAACATTTGAAGCCTTAGCATTACCTGCCTGCTCGGCAAGTCCGAGAGCGTCAACGGCAGTTACCTCAACGCCCATTTCCTTTATCTTTGCGGCAATATCCTCGGGATATTTTGCCGCACCCGTAATAACAGGCATGGGGTCAAGCTGCTGTGTGGAGGTAATGAGCTTGCCGCCCTTTTTAAGATAGGGCAGCCATCTTGCGGACTCAAGCATTTCAAAGGAGATGATAACGTCCGCCTCGCCCTTTTCGATAACGGGAGAGCATACCTCGTCCCCGTACTTTACATATGTAACAACCGAGCCGCCTCGCTGAGACATTCCATGCACCTCGGACACCTTAACATCAAAGCCCTTTGCAAGCAGCACGTTTCCCAGCAGTCTTGAAGCGAGAAGCGAGCCTTGTCCTCCGACTCCGACAATCATAATTGATCTTGTTTCCATAAAATAAGTCTCCTAAAAATTATTTCTTTGCAAGCTTCATAACGCCTGCAACTGCGCCAAGAACGGCGAACAAATAGCTTTTCACAAGTGAAGAAGTGAAATCCGCCTGAATCTCAAGCACCTCTGTAATTTCGCTGAAATTTTTAAAGCAGTCAAATATGCCGACAGAATAGCCGTCCTCGCTGTATTCATTTAAAACGTCGCACAGCTCCCATGACCAGACAAATCTTTCGCAGAGATAAACGTCAATTATCATTACAATGACGCATATCACAAGAGCCGTCTGAATGTTCATGTTCCTGCTTTTTCTCGTGAAATGATCGCAGGCGATGATCTCTCCCGCCATCATAAAAAATCCGCTTATTGCCGCAAGATACCCCACCTTGCCCAGAACAACCCACAAAAGCATTGCGGGTATCGCACCGAGCATTGCTCCAAGGAGCGCCTTGCCGAGAATAAGCAGAGTTGATTCTTCGGCAGGCATAATATCTTCCGCTGCGATGTTTTCCCTGTCCATAATATCCATATCATTTACCCCTTTTATTATTTTTACTTTACAATAGCCTTAGGCTTGCATACCTCTGTGCAGATTCCGCATCCAACGCACTGTGTATGATCTATAACGCACTTGCCGTTTCTTACGGAAATTGCGGGACATCCCAGTTTCAGGCACATCTTGCAGCCAACGCACTTGCTCTCGTCCACCTTGAGGGGAGCCTCATGCTTAACGTATTTGAGAAGTGCGCATGGACGGCGTGAAATGATAACCGACGGCTCGGGAGCGGCAAGCTCCTCCTTGATGGCAGCCTCGGTCTGAGCCAGATCGTATGGGTCTACC
>JAGBFZ010000095.1 GCA_018110855.1 Oscillospiraceae bacterium | reverse complement strand
GCGCCTGTTCATTCCGCCCGGATAGCGGTAAAGCTCCTTGATGAAATGAATTCCGAAAACGCTGTCCTCAGATTTTATGTATTTCTGTGCCTTAATGGGACGGATATTTTCGGTCTTTGATATCTCTCCCGTCTGAATATCGACCCAATATGCCGTATCAATATCCGCCTTGTGCATATCATCGTGAAGAACCGTAAAGGAAAGCTGAATAATAGCCGCATTTTCCTTGTACAGACCGATCTCCTTCAGCTGTGACAGTTTCCATACATTCCCCATTGCCTCGTAAAGAATGCTGTCCTCGGGAAGAACATCTCCGCTCTCCAGCTTTGACGCTATGTATGCCCTGCTCTTTTTTACAGTTGATGACAGCTTTACGCAAAGAGCTGTAAGCCTGTCTGTTTCTGCGTCATCGGGAGCAGACGAGAGCTTTTCGGCAGCAGAAACTATCTCGTTCATTATCGCCTGAGGCTCGGGGAGATAATAGTCCCCCAGCTGCTTTGCAAGGGTCTTGTACTGTGCCGCAGAGGCTCTGCTTACCGAGGATATCCCCCTTGTGAACATATCTGTAACAAACTTCTCTGCAAGCTCCAGTCCCTCTGCCTGTTTTTTCAGCTTCTTTTCAGCGGCAGACTTGTTCTGCTTAGGCGCTTTTTTCTCCTCTGCGGGCATGGCTGCCTTTTCAGCCCTCTTTGCAGCTTTTTCACGCTTCTGAGCAATATCATCGGGTATCTCCGAAACTGTGAATGTCTTTTTTGCAAGCCATTCATACATCAGCGCAAGGCTGTGCTTGCATGGGAACTGCCTGCTCGGACATGAACAGCGAAAAATCGGAGAATCTCCCGAAAAATCCGCAGATGTATGATAGGGATTCTTTCCGCTGCCCATACATTCTCCGAAGATCAGGGTTTCATCCTCGGTCTTTGAAAGCCCCTTGAAATCTCCCGAAGAGGATATTTTTTTGCCGTTTGATACCGCTGCCGCATTTGGTGCAAGAGAGCGGATAAGTTCATCTGTAATTATTTTGGCAGTAGCCATTTTTATTCCTCCCATTGTTCAGATAATGCTTGATAACCTTTTTGATCTACCCATTATATTTATAATAGCATATAACCTGTGTAAAAAAACCGACAATAAAAATTTTTGCTGAAAAACGTTTCAAAAGTCAAACGGAATAAGCTGTAATTTTCATACTCTGCAGAACGATCAGGCTCAGTCGCAGACCTGCGCTCCTCTGCCGCCCCGAGAGTATAGATATATTGTACCACATTATTTCCGTCAATGTCAACAATTTCCTGCTTGAAACGATAATTGTAAAACGATCTCATGATCCTGCTTATTTGCACTAAAATTTAATATCAATGAACAGATTATCCATTGATTTTTTCGGTGAAATATGATAAAATGCAGATAATAAAATGCAGCAAAAAATAACGGAGGTAACGACATATGATAAATGAAAGCATTGCAGCACTTGCGGATTACGGTCTGAAAACAGGGCTTATCGCTCCCGAGGACAGGACATTTGCAATAAATTCAATTCTTGCCGTACTTGCCATTGACGAATATGAGGAACCCGATAGGATACCTGATGAAAGCCTTGAAAATACCCTGAAGTCACTCCTTGACTTTGCCTGCGAAAATGGCATTATAGAAGACAGTGTGGTTTACAGAGACCTTTTTGATACAAAGCTCATGGCTTGCCTTACTCCCCGTCCCTCCGAGGTCATCCGAAGATTCAGAGAGGAATATGCAGAGTCACCTGTTACAGTAACCGATAATTTCTATAAATTCAGTCAGGACACGGATTACATACGCCGATACAGAATAGCCAAGGATATCAGGTGGAAGTCATCTACCGAATACGGAGAGCTTGATATCACCATAAATCTCTCCAAGCCCGAAAAGGATCCAAAGGCAATTGCCGCTGCCAAAGCCGCAAAGCAGAGCGGCTATCCCAAGTGTCTGTTATGCCCCGAAAATGTGGGCTACAGGGGCAGGGTGAATCACCCCGCAAGGCAGAATCACCGCATTATCCCCGTGGAAATATGCGGCGAAGAATGGGGCTTTCAGTATTCCCCCTATGTTTATTACAATGAGCATTGTATCCTCTTCAATCAGAAGCATACCCCTATGGTGATCGACAAAAAGGCATTTGAAAAGCTTTTTGATTTTGTAAGACAGTTTCCTCATTATTTCATCGGTTCAAACGCCGATCTTCCCATTGTAGGCGGCTCCATTCTCAGCCATGAGCATTTTCAGGGAGGAAATTACACCTTTGCAATGGCAAAGGCACAGGTTGAAAAGGAATATGTTATCAAGGGCTTTGAAGACGTAAAGGCAGGCAGATTAAAATGGCCTATGTCCGTGATCAGACTCAGCGGCGAGCGTCCCGAAAGGCTTGCAGAGCTTGCAGATCATATCCTTACGAGTTGGAGAGGATACACAGATGAAGCTGCCTTCATATTTGCCGAAACAGATGGCGAACCGCACAGCACCATCACACCCATTGCCCGCCGAAACGGCAGTCAGTATGAGCTTGATCTTGTTCTCAGAAACAACATAACCACCGAGGAGCACCCCCTTGGAGTTTTCCATCCCCACGCCGAGCTTCACCATATCAAAAAGGAGAATATCGGACTTATCGAGGTAATGGGTCTCGCTGTTCTCCCCGCACGATTAAAGCAGGAAATGGAGCTGCTTGAAAAGGCGCTTATTGAAAAGGGCGTTAACAGCCTCAGGGATGATCCCATCCTTGAAAAACACGCAGATTGGGCAGAGGAATTTTCATCCCGCAGAACCATCACCCCCGAGAATGTTTCCGATGTGGTGAAGGACGAGATAGGCAAGGTTTTTGCTCAGGTGCTTGAGCACGCAGGCGTTTACAAGCGCACTCCCGAGGGCATGGCAGCCTTTGACAGATTTGTTGATTCACTTTGATTTTCACTATTTTTAAAAAAAGCTATTGACTTTTTTTCTGATCTGTAATATAATATATTCAGCGTTTTTTAAGCGCTGAATATATGCTTGTGTAGCACAGTTGGTAGTGCAGCTCATTCGTAATGAGCAGGTCGCGTGTTCGAGTCACGTCACAAGCTCCAAAAGCAATTCTCCGAAAGTCTCTTAAATGCGCGGCTTTCGGAGATTTTTTAATATATTTCTGAAAATTCATACTGTTCACAGCAAGCCAGAACAGCGAACAAATTTTGAAATTTCGGAAGTCATGATGGATGTCACAGTATCAATAATTTACAGAATTTTTTAATATTGACAATCCCCCGAATTGGAATTATAATAAAAATATAAATCATCACAGAAAGGATATAATAAAAAATGAACGTTCTTATTATAAACGGTCCCAACTTAAATCTTTTAGGAGAAAGAGAACCGGGCACATACGGAAGCGACAGCTATAAAAGCATCTGCGAAGAGCTTGAGAAAAAATCGGCAGAGCTTGGATTTTCCGACTGTGAGTGCTTTCAGTCAAATCACGAAGGTGAGATAATCGACCGTATCCATGCGGCAAGGCTGGATTTTTCGGGAATCGTCCTCAATGCAGGGGCGTACACCCATTACAGCTACGCCATCAGAGACGCCATCGCCGCAGTGAAGATACCCGTCATCGAGGTGCATATGTCCAATATCCACAAGCGTGAGGAATTCCGCCATACTTCGGTTATCTCCCCCGTCTGCGCAGGACAGATCGCAGGCTTCGGCAAGGAGAGCTACATTTTGGGACTTTACGCTCTCAAAGCCATTCTGGAGGGCAATGCATGAACCGCTTAGAAGCCCTCAGAGAAAGGCTGCCCGAGGATTCCTGCGCCCTTATCACATCAGATGTGAACAGACGTTATTTCACGGGAATGAAATCCTCTGCAGGAACGCTTATTGTATTAAAAAAATGTGCTTTTCTTATCATTGATTCAAGATATATTGAAAAAGCAAAGGATACCGTCACCGACTGCGAAGTTATATTGCAGGAGCGGCTTTACAGTCAGCTTTCCGAGCTTATTGCGGATAATCACGCAGAGCGGATATGGGTCGAAAGCGATACCATGACCCTGTCCGAATTTGAAAGACTTCGCCAAAATATATCAGGAGCGTTCAAATTTAATAATTCTTCGGAACTGAGCAAAATAATCACAGAAATGCGAATGACTAAATCCGACAGCGAGATTGCCCTTATGGAAAAGGCTCAGCGGATAGCGGAAAAGGCTCTTGATAACGCTCTGAATTTCATAAAAGAAGGCGTGACCGAGCGGGAAATTGCGCTTTGTCTCGATGAATATATGCTCAGAAACGGCGCAGAAGCACTTTCCTTTGAGACAATAGCTCTCTGCGGAGAGACCACCTCCATGCCCCACGGCGTTCCATCGGACAGACAGCTTAAAAAGGGCGAGTTTATCCTTATGGACTTCGGTGCAGTGGTTGACGGATATCACAGCGATATGACAAGAACTGTGGCTCTGGGCGACGTTTCGGAGGAGATGGAAAAGGCGTATTCAGTCGTTCTCGAAGCGCAGAACAGAGCAATTTCCGCAGCTGCGGCAGGCATTACAGGCAAACGTCTCGACTGCGTGGCAAGGGATTTCATCGCAGCAAACGGCTACGGAGAATATTTCGGACATGGGTTGGGGCACAGCGTGGGTATGGAGATACACGAATCCCCCTGCGCAAATACCCGTGACGAGACCGTCCTTCGGGAAAATATGGTCATCACGATAGAACCCGGGATCTATCTTCCCAAAAAAATCGGTATTCGGATAGAGGATTTTGTTGTAATAAAACAAAATTCTTGTTATAATTTGACAAATGCACCTAAAAATCTAATAAAATTATAAAAAGGTATTGCATTATTTCAGAAAATGTGATATGATATAAAATGAATAATGATTATTTCGAATCAGAGAGCCGTGACGCTCTCAATCCTAAATTTTTTGGAGGTTTAATATGATCACAGCAGGCGATTTCAGAAACGGAATGACTTT
>JAGBFZ010000012.1 GCA_018110855.1 Oscillospiraceae bacterium | reverse complement strand
GGATGCGCCTCTGAATGCATATCTCTCAATATATTTGATACTTTCGGGGATCTCAACAGTTTTCACCGTTGTCACGAAATAGAAACATGCCTCTCCGATGGACACAACGGGCTTGCCGTCGATCTCAGAAGGAAGTACAATGTTTTCTTCCTTTCCGCTGTAGTTATTAAGACTTATATTGCCATCCTTGTAGACAGAATATGTAAAGTCGCCGTATTTCAAATTAGTGCTTTCAAGCTCAGCTCCCAACGGATTCTCAGGAGCGCTGTAGTAGGTGGTATCCTCTTCGCCCTCTGAACCGTCTGCACAAGAGACCGTTGCTGTCATAAGCATTATTACAGTCAGCAATAAAGACGCAGCCTTGATAAATTTTCTCATTTCTTCTTACCGCCTTTTTTCTTCATTAATCCAATACTCACAAGACCGATCACCGCACCCACTACTGTGACGATCAGAAATCCGACAGCAGAATCCACCGCACCGCTGAGCATGAAATATTCCCAAAAGGTAAAGTCGCCTGCGGTCACAAGTCTTGCGCCTGTAAGCACGAACATAATAATAATACCGCCGATACCAACAAAAAGTATCATAGCTGATGCAAAAGCAAGCAACGATGCCGCGCTTGCCTTCTGCGGCTTGGCATTGGAGGGGAACATTGTGTGAACACCGCTTCCTTGCGCTACGCCAAAGAGCAGATAGTCTGTGGGTACAAAGAAAATATCCGAAAGCCTTTTAACACTTTTGTTATCAGGCTCGCTTTCTCCGCTTTCCCAATCAAGTATCACCTGAGGCTCCACCTTCATTTTCTTTGCCAGCTTTTCTACAGTAAACTTTTTCTTTTCACGTTCTGTTTTTATTCTTTTTCCGATATTTTTCATCAGGACATTCCTCTTCACAATAACTAAGAGTAATTATATCACATCTGTGCAGTATTTTCTACAGATATTTGTGAATTTTAGGACACACGCAAAAAACTGTAGATTAAGATTTTGTCGAAAAGCATAATAAAATAATGGGTTTTGTATTATATGCTCAGCTCTTCGGCGATATCTTCCAAAAAAACAGATCTTCTGCCTTTTTCGGTAAGGTATTTCACAGCAGCTTCAACGATCTTGGAAAAATCCTTAATGTAGGCGCAAAAATCGCTATAAAAATACTGCTCATGTATCATGACCTCTGTAAATTCTTTATGATCATCTGCCGCAAGTAGCCCCTCCACCATAGAAAGGGGATAAAGATTAAGAATAATATCGTTACAGAACAGATACATTTCCAGCTCCCTGTCATACACCACTGTCATTTCAGCTCCGTCAAAGTGCCTACCGTAGCAATCTGCGTCCTTATACAGGCCTACCATGCCCTTAATACCGCAATCGCGCAAAGCACGGATGGCTTCGCTTGATGCCTGGCAATAGTGAACTGTTATAAAATAACTAAGGCACTCCTCTCCCGCAAATCGGCGTATCTCCCTGTGGACAGCCTGACAGTCGCGATACACCTCGTCATATTCCGAATCTTTATAGGGAAAAGGCGGCGCATCGGAATATGAATGGAAGGAAAAACGGAGCCAATGGCTGTTATTTTTCCATTCCTCCTTATATTTATCGGTCATCATTGTAAGATCGAAGCCGTTCATTGTGTAAAAAAGGTTTAGCTGGATCTTGGTACCGTACTTATCGTGTATATCCTTATACATTTTAAGATACGGATGGTCGAAAACGGATTCATAATCCCCCTCCGTCAGCTCCTGAAGAAAACGGATATTATCATCAACCGAAAATCTGTAGTACATAAAAAGCCTCCATTTCCGCCGCGCAAAGCGGCTCTTATCTGCTGTTCATATTATAAAATATATACAGTTGAAATGCAATCGCATTTTTTCACCTCCTATTGACAAGACATCGGAAAATAAGTAAACTGTAACAAAAACTGACATTCGAGAGGTTATAATGGACCCCAAAACAAGACGTCTTAAGCTGGCTTGCTACAGCGTTAATATAACCATGGCAGCCGTGGGAAACCTGTCCCCAATTCTTTTTCTCACATTCCGTTCTCTTTACGGAATATCATATTCTCTGCTTGGTCTGCTGGTGCTTATTAATTTCACTACTCAGCTTATAATCGACCTTATCTTTTCCTTTTTCTCTCACCGTTTTGATATAACTAAAACAGTCAAGGCGATTCCCGTTATTGCATTTGCGGGATTTCTTGTGTATGCTCTTGTGCCTCATTTTCTGCCTGACATCTCCTATGTGGGAATTGCGGTAGGTACTGTGATCTTCTCCGCCGCGGCAGGCTTGGGGGAGGTGCTTATAAGTCCCGTTATTGCGGCTATCCCCTGTGACGACCCCGACCGTGAGATGAGCAGGCTTCACTCTGTTTATGCTTGGGGTTCTGTGGGAGTTATCGTTTTAAGCACGGTATTTATTCTGATCTTCGGTGGCGAGCATTGGCTGTGGCTGGCACTGATATTCTCGCTGATACCGCTTACCTCTGCTTTTCTCTTTGCAGGAAGTGAGATTCCTGCCATGGATACTCCCCAAAAGGCATCGGGTGCGCTTCGTCTTTTAAAAAACAAAGGTGTATGGCTGTGCGTTATTGCTATATTCCTTGGCGGTGCTGCTGAGTGTACCATGGCTCAATGGAGCTCGGGCTACATTGAACAGGCGCTTGGAATACCAAAGGTATGGGGCGACCTTATGGGCGTTGCATTGTTCTCCGTTACCTTGGGTATCGGCAGAACACTCTATGCAAAATTCGGAAAGAATATTGAAAGCATCCTGCTCCTTGGTGCTATAGGCGCATCGGTGTGCTATCTTATTGCCGCCCTCAGCCCTTTTCCCGCCATAGGTCTTGTTGCCTGCGCTCT
>JAGBFZ010000094.1 GCA_018110855.1 Oscillospiraceae bacterium | reverse complement strand
GTCGGGAAATGCGTGAGTGTGAAAATCAATTATCAAAAATATTCTTCCTTCTTTTTGTTATTTTCTGCTTTTTTTATGGTAGCTGTTGAAATCAAACTTAGTGAGACCGCAGATGAATTCCATCATCTCGCTGCTCATTCTCATAAGGGATCCCATGGTCTCACCGTCTATTTCAAGAGGAATATCGGCGGGGTACCTTGTTTCGATATAGTACCTGTTCAGCACAGTGCTTTCGTCAAGCCACTGTACAAAGCTGTTATCCATCATCGCAGCCTGCTTGCAGAGCCATGTAAGGTTATGCCCGTCAAGGAGCTTCCTGCTCTTGAAAAGCAGATACCCTTTAAGCGCCTTTTCTATGCACTGTTGGCAATGGAAGGCTGCGGTATAATAAAGCTTAGGTTCGCCGCAGAGCTGTTCTGCCGCCATCATATCCAGCGAGGCGTGGTATATCCAGTCATAATACCGCTTGCTGTCGGTCTTTTTAGCTCCTCTTGACATAGAGAAGTTCACCGCCGTTCTCGACTCTGTATGCAAACGAGCAGTCATCCTCGGCATGCTCGTTCCAGTCGGTAAGGTTGTACACAATAAAATCGCAGGGCACGGGACAGTCGGTTTTAAGCAGAAGCCTTGTCTCCAGAGTCCCTGTGCTGACCTCATCGGGCACCACAACGCAGAGCTTGAAGCCTGTCAGCTCCCCCTTGGAATTTTTCTTCTCGGACACCAGATATATCATGGACGGATCGCACAGAACTGTGATATCCTTTGTCATCTGTGTGATGATCTTTTTTCCCTCGGGCATATTCATTCCTCCCTTTGATTATTATACAGATCACTGTAAAATAATTATACCGCATTTCGCACAAAAAGTCAACCGCAATTCAGGATATTTTTTGTGTAAGCTGTAATTATATTTTCTCACATCCGCCGACACAATGGCACATTTTTGCTGTTTCAAAATAATAAATATGCCGCCTTATTTTATGGGAAGGCGGCAAGTATTATCATCACGGTTTTCGTGAGGTCAGAAAGCCTATGGCACGCTCTATGCTGTCTCTGGAATTTCCCCAGTCTGCGTCCTTTCCCGAGCTGCGGTAATCGTACATGGAGCAGAATTTTGAAACGTCCTCATAGAGGGTATCCATATATTTCCTTGTAAGCTGTCCGCAAAGCTCATTGAAGCTGTCAAGCTCCTGCTTTTGCAGATAATTCGGAGCAATGGACTGCAGAAGATCGAAATGAGGCAGGCAGATATACTCCTGCTCCGAAAGAAGCTGCTTTATCTCGGGATTTTTATACATCTCAAAAAAAGTCCTCATCAGCCGCTCCATTCCCCAGTCCACCTTTTCGCAGACAAAGCAGCTTTCGTTTATCTCGGAAAGCCGTTTCTTACGGGCATTTTTCGGCTCAAAAAGTTTTTTTCTGGAGAAAAGCTGATCTCTTGTTTCATCCAAATGGGTCTGGAGCATGAGAGCAAGGGACAGGCGGTTCTTCTGCCCAAGCATCTGTGTGAAATGGGCAGAGCAGAAGCCTGCGCGATTGGTCTCGATACGCACATCAGGCTCCATCATTGCCGCTCCCATTATATATTCCACAGTACGGCTCTCCAGCATATTTCTCATTCGGCATACGGGACAGCCCTCCTTCGGGTCAAGTATCTCGCTTATGGGTATGGTGAGTATGCTTTCTCTCATTGGTATATCGTCCTTTCGGGATATTTATTTTGAAATGAGCACAAGAGTTCCCGCTGTTATAAGCAAGGCTCCGATCACTGTTTTCGGGGTGAATTTTTCTCCGAGAAACACTGCCGCAAGTATAAGAGTTATCACAACGCTGAGTTTATCTACGGGAACTACCTTGGAGACCTCCCCTATCTGTATCGCTTTGTAATAGCAGAGCCATGAGGCTCCCGTTGCAAGCCCCGAAAGTATGAGAAATATCCAGCTTTTTCGGGAGATATGGACGATGCCTCCCTGTTCTCCTGTGATGAACACCATCAGCCATGCCATTATAAGCACCACCGCTGTTCTTACGGCAGTGGCAAGGTTCGACTCCACATTCTCAATGCCTGCCTTTGCAAGCACCGATG
>JAGBFZ010000093.1 GCA_018110855.1 Oscillospiraceae bacterium | reverse complement strand
GCAAGGGAGTTTGACGCAGAGTGGGCGTATTATAGCCGCCGTATTTTGTCCATAGGTTAATTGGTTATTAGTATTATTTCTTATACTAATCTTTGATCGTTCTATAGACAAAGCCGACTAATGGGATTATTTCAGCCAAGGATTTGTCTATGGGTTGATTGAAGATTAGTATTATATCCCATAGCGCGTTTCACATTAAGCATCTCTTCATAGGGAATACGCTCATTTCGTCCATATCGTTCACTCCTTTATCCACTTTTCGATTTCTTTTTCCGACTTGTCCGCATAGCTCCCACGAATTGCCAGACCTTTTCCGACCTTAGCGTTAGGACAAATCCTGCAAATATCCTTGGTACTGTTTCCTATACCGCTGCCTTCGTGTGTACAGAACGGCATAATTATCTTTCCACTCAAATCGAAATGCTCAAGAAAAGTAAATACCGCCATTGGCATTGTACCCCAATAATTCGGGAAACCAAGATAGATAATGCTGTATTCATCAAGGCTTTCGGGATAGCTTTTAAGCTTCGGACGGGCGTTTCTGTTCTGATCGGAACGAGCCTGCTCAATTCTGAACATATCCGCACCCGTAAGCTGCCGGATCATCTCTGCTGCAGCTTCGGTATTGCCCTTATCAAGCATTTTCAGCTGACCGTTCATATAGTTTTCATCGGCTCTGGAATAATAGACAATAATTTTATCGGACATAATGCACCTTCTTTCATTAAAATTATACTTCAATTTGCCTTGACATGGAATATCCCATATGTTATTATAATATTAACCAAAAGTTTATACTAACAGAGAGGAGTCAATATGTATAACCCTGTTCTTGATACATTCATCACCGTTGCCGAATGCGGCAGCTTTACTAAAGCATCTGAGCTGCTGTATATTTCCCCAACAGCCGTTATGAAGCAGATGAATACCCTTGAAGCTCACCTTGACGTAAAGCTGACAGAGCGTACTCCCACGGGAGTTAAGCTTACTGCGGCAGGAGAAATAATATACCGTGACGCTAAGTTTATGAAAGACTATTCAAAAAAATCATTAGCTGAAGCAAAGGCATCGGAGCATTCCTATGACACGACCTTTTGTGTGGGAACATCACTTCTCAATCCTGCAAAGCCTTTTATGGATATATGGTATCGTGTGAACAAAAAGTTTCCCGATTACAAGCTTCATCTTGTTCCCTTTGAGGACGATCACGATGGAATTTTATCCGAGATATAAAAGCTGGGCGAAAAGTTTGATTTTCTTATCGGTGTATGCGATTCAAAGGCTTGGCTGTCACTTTGCAATTTTATGCCCCTTGGACGATATAAGAAAATGATAGCGGTTTCAAGGGAACATAGACTTGCCCGGAAAAGCAGTATAGGTCTTGAAGATCTGTACGGCGAAACGCTTATGATGGTGAAAAGGGGAGATTCAGGCGTGAATGATTTTATCCGAAACGACCTTGAAAAAAATCATCCGCAGATACACATTGAGGATACGCCGCAGTTTTACGATCTTTCCGTATTCAACCGCTGTGCAGAAACGGGAAATGTGCTGCTGACCATTGAATGCTGGCAGGAGGTTCACCCGGGACTTGTTTCAATTCCCGTCAACTGGG
This sequence comes from Oscillospiraceae bacterium, assembly GCA_018110855.1. GTDB lineage: Bacteria > Bacillota > Clostridia > Oscillospirales > Ruminococcaceae > Huintestinicola. The sequence continues at coordinate 676 of JAGBFZ010000093.1, read as the reverse complement.
ATTACAGTATTCCTTACGGTCTGCTGTACAGCCTTAATGCCCCCGATGATGTGAAAAGGTTTGTTGATGAAGCTGCTAAACTTGCAGGAAAGGAAATGTAATAACGTTCTGATTTTGTTCAAAATAACAGCTTGCAGCATTTGATTTGCAGCTGACTATAAAAAAATAATACTATTCAAAGGGTTGGAATGTGTCTATTAATCTGAGTTGACGTCACTTCGCTTTTTTGATAAAATATTTTTATATCCGAAAACGCAAACAAAACTTTAACATTTGTATGTTATAATAACTCAAAATAAAATTGAAGAGGTGTTTTCAGTGAAAGCTGCAATATATCTGGGAAAAGAAAACATAGAGATAAGAGAAATGCCAATGCCCGTCTGCGGAGACAATGACGTTGTGATAAAAAATCTTTACTCAAGCATCTGCGGAACCGATGTCGCTGTTTACTGTCATGGTCCGGGAACGGGACATAAAATTGACATTGGAGGAGAGTTTGGACACGAAACCGTGTCCCGCATAGTTGCCGTGGGCAAAGACGTATCGGATTTTAATGTCGGGGAAAGGGTATATCCATATCCGCTTTTCGCCAAAGGTGATACAAAACGTGCAGGAACTATCGGCGGATTTTCGGAATATATATTGATACCAAATCCGAAAAGAAATTACATGCTTT
>JAGBFZ010000011.1 GCA_018110855.1 Oscillospiraceae bacterium | reverse complement strand
CTTCGTGAAAAGGCGGAAAAATTCGTAAAATATTCAGCCTATATCCTGATAATATTCTCCCCGCTTATTATACTGCTTGCAGCTGCATTATACATTCACCGCTTTTACACTGCAAAGGAGTACAGGAATAATTCACAGGCGGTTTTCGAGGCGGCGGAGGTATATGTGTCGGAATGTAAAAACACACTGCCCGACAGGACATACAGCGGAGTGCTGAAAGCCCGCAGGGAAGAGCCTGAGATATATTTTGACGGCTCACCCGATGATATTTCCGCATTTATGTCAAATATTGCCGCAGACCGCAGCAAAAATTATTACAGCGTAAAAATTGAAAACGGCAGAGTATCGGAAAGCCGTTTCAGCGTAAGCAGGAGGCTTCTTAAAGGAGCCGAATGCGGAGGCGCATATCCCGACCAAACGGAATAATAAAATGTCTTTGAAAAGAGGAAAAGCAATGCTTATCAGTGAAGTTAAAAACGAGCTTGAAAACCACATCATTCCCTTCTGGGATTCACTCAGGGACGATGAATACGGCGGATTTTACGGTCAGATGGACAATGACCTTAACCTTGACAAAAAGGGCGGAAAGGGAGTTATACTCAATTCACGGATACTGTGGTTTTACTCCTCCTGCTACCGCACGGTCGGCGGCGAAAAGAACCTTGACAACGCCCGCCATGCCTATGAATTTCTGAAAAACAAGTGCGTTGACAGAGAAAACGGCGGCGTTTACTGGATGATGAACTATGACGGCACCGTTATGGACAGCATGAAGCACACCTATAATCAGGCATTTGCCATATATGCCCTGTCCACCTACTACCTTGCCTGCAAGGATAAGGAAGCTCTTGATCTTGCATTCGAGCTTTTTAATACCGTTGAGGAAAAATGCACTGACGATATCGCATACATGGAAGCATTTGACAGAAACTGGCAGCTCATTGAAAATGACGCTCTCAGCGAAAACGGACTTATGGCTGACAAGACCATGAACACCGTTCTCCACCTTATCGAGGGCTACACCGTTCTTCTTGAAGCAAGCGGCGATGAAAGAGTAAGGGCAAGGCTCAAGTTCCTTCTCGACATTACCGAAAACAAGATATTTGACAGCGCAAACAACAAGCTCCTGGTTTTCTTTGACAGAGAGCTGAACGTTATCGGGGACATTCATTCCTACGGTCACGATATTGAAGCCACATGGCTCATTGACCGTGCCTGCGATGTTCTGGGCGAAGAGGATTACATAGAGAAATGGAAGAATATCAACCTCCGCATTTCCGAGAACATCTACAACATCGCCTATGAAAACAATTCCCTTAACAACGAGCGTGATAAGACCGAGATAGACAAAAAGCGTGTATGGTGGGTCCAGGCAGAGTCTGTTGTGGGCTTTGTGAATGCATACAGCCACGGCGGGGATAAGAAATTCCTCGAAGCTGCCGCAAATATCTGGGGCTGGATAAGAGACGTTCAGATAGACAAGCGTGAGGGCAGCGAATGGTGGGCAGAGGTTGATTATAACGGCAAGCCCATGATGAAATTCACCATGGTAAACGAATGGAAATGCCCCTACCACAACGGCAGAATGTGCATTGAGCTTATAAACAGAGATATCGACGCGTAATTATTTCAGCTTGAAAGGGAGTATGGTTTATGCTTATAAACGCCAACGAGGAGATCGTAAAGCTGCGTATGCCCGTGCTTTTGCAGGAATACAACTGCTGCAAATGCGAGAAATGCATCTGCGACATGATGGCGATCGCCCTGAACAACATTAAGCCCGCCTATGTAAATACTGCGGAGGGTATGCTGTTCAAGCGGATAAACAGTATGCTCCCTCAGAAAACCACTGATATAGACATTGAGATACTCAAGGCGATAAACCTTGTTAGCGCACACCCCAAGCACCCCGACGAGGAACCAAAGGCTGAAAATCAGTGATATCCCACAAAAATCATAGGAATTTTTGTGGGATATCACAAAATAAAAATATTTCTATTGACAAATAAAAACTCAGGTGATATACTAAATTTACAATTTAATATGACTTAAATCCTATGAACAAAAGCAAGTAGCATTTGTGATGGCAGTACAGAGAGTCGAGCGTTGGTGGACGCACGATATGAACAGCCGGTGTGACGGGGTTTGTGAGGAGCAGGGTGAATTTCATTTGTGAATAGTAGCCTGTGCCGTATTTCCTGCGTAAAAGGAAAGGGTATTGATGCGAAATGCTGCGTACTTTTTGTTGATTTTTAAAGTACAGCATTATCGAATTATCGGTAATGCTTTTTATTTTAAGCTAATGTACCCGCAAAGCGGTGATGTATATTCCTTCGGAATCTACTCACAATCAGGGTGGCACCGCGGTAGACAAGGATGATATGTCCGCCGTCCCTTGATGATACACGAAAGTGTATCATCATTGGACGGCGGACTTTTTTTATTGAAAGGATGGTTTACTATGATGTATCCCGCACTTGGAGAGACAAAAGAATATTTAAAAAGCTACGGCACAGTACCGCTTTTTTACGAGCTGCTGACAGACAGCTTCACCCCCGTAAGAATGTTTGCGATACTCAAGGAAAATTACGAAAACTGCTTTATCCTTGAGTCGGTGGACAATTCAAACCGCTGGGGACGTTATTCCTACATAGGTCTTGACCCCAAAGCGGAGATACGGGTAAAGAACAGACAGGCAGAGATAATTTACAAGGACGGCAGAAAGGCAACGGAGGACGCCTCCGACCCCGTAAAGCTTTTCTCGGAAATTATGGAGAAATACAAGTCCCCCAAATTTATAAATTACCCCAAGCTCACAGGCGGTCTTATCGGATATTTCGGATATGATATGGCGAGATATTACGAAAAGAAGCTGACAAACGTCCCCGAGGACGATCTGGATATGCCCGATGCAAATATGTTCATCTACAACGAAATTGTTGCCTACGATCATCTTTCAAACAGAGCGGTAATTATCCTCAACATGGATAAGGAAGCTATTTCCGAGCTTGCGGAGAAATCGGGAGAGAGCTTTGAGAAAGCAGCTGAAATGATGTATGAAAGCCTCGGTGACAGAGCCGAAAAGCTTGGAAAGCTCCTTTGCAGATACGTTCCCGAGCCTGCTCCAAAGGTCCTCACCCCCGCAGAGATAACCGTTAAGTCCAATTACACAAAAGAGCAGTTCTGCGAGATGGTGGAGAAATGCAGAGAGCATATCATTGACGGCGATATCAGTCAGATAGTTATCTCTCAGCGGTTTGAAGCGGAAAATCCCCCCGACCCCTTTGATGTTTACAGAATGCTCCGCTCCACAAATCCTTCGCCTTATCTTTATTATTTCGACCACAAGGATTACTGCATTGCAGGCGCATCTCCCGAAATGCTTGTGAGCGTAAATGACGGAGTAGTGCTCAACAAGCCCATTGCGGGAACCTATCCCAGAGGAGCAACAGCCGATGAGGATATCGAGTTTGAAAAGAAGCTCAAAAACGACCCCAAGGAAAGAGCCGAGCATACAATGCTTGTTGATCTCGGCAGAAATGACGTGGGCAGGGTATGCGCCCCGGGAACGGTCAAGGTAACCGACTTTATGAGAGTGGAGCGCTACTCAAAGGTAATGCACCTTGTGTCAGACGTTGAGGGACACCTTGCAGATGGAAAAACTCCCGTTGACGCACTTATGTCCGTCCTTCCCGCAGGAACTCTTTCGGGCGCACCCAAGGTAAAGGCAATGGAGATAATCGACAGTCTTGAAAATGTAAAGAGAGGTCTTTATGGCGGCACAGTGGGATATATGGCATGGAACGGCGATATCGACACCTGCATTGCCATAAGAACAGTGCTTTTCAGGAACGGCAAGGCTTATGTTCAGGCAGGAGCGGGAATCGTCTATGACAGTGTTCCCGAAAGCGAATACGAGGAAACCAAGCGCAAGGCGGCGGCGGTGCTTAATGCTCTTAACGGCGCTGCACAAATGTAAAAGTCCCAAAAGGTTAAAGTTTCGCTCAAGCCTTT
>JAGBFZ010000092.1 GCA_018110855.1 Oscillospiraceae bacterium | reverse complement strand
GACAGGCAGATGCATACGAAAAGTGCGGCAAGCTCCTTGCCACCCGAGATTTTGCCCTTGAAATGGGAAATGTTCCTCTCGCCTTTACCCCGGGAGCAAAATGGGAATACGGAGCGTCAGCGGATATAATGGCAGCAGTCATTGAAACAGTCAGCGGAATGAAATACAGCGAATTTCTCAAAAAGGAGATATTCGAGCCGCTTGGAATGAATGACACAGGCTTTTACGTTCCCGAGGAAAAGCATGACCGCCTTGCGACCCCTTATGTGCAGACCCCCGAGGGCAACGCAGTATATACGAATCACGACCTCTGCACCACCGATTTCAAGGCTCCCCCTGCCTTTGAATCAGGCGGAGCGGGACTTGTCTCCACCCTTGAGGATTATTCAAAATTCGTGAAAATGCTCATGGGCAGAGGCTCGGCAAACGGAGTCCGTATCCTCGGCAGAAAAACCGTTGAGCTGATGGCTTCGGACGGACTGACAGACGCCCAGAGAGCCACCCTTAACTGGGACAGCATGATAGGACAGGGCTACGGCAATTTCATGCGTGTCCTTGCAGACCCTCATGCCGCAGGAATGAACGGCACCAAGGGCGAATTTGGCTGGGACGGAATGCTGGGCTGCTATTTCTGCATAGACCCCAAGGAAGAGCTTGCCTTTATGTACTTCGTCCAGCAGGCATATACAGGCTGCACCGATTTCACAAGAAGGCTCCAGAATGTTGTCTGGGGAGCGATCGATTGATACCGATTTCACCCCGAATTGTAACCATATTGTTGTTGAATTATTCAATAAATCTGATATAATGGTAATATGGAGTACAATAATAAAACGATTGGAGCGTTTACATTATGAATAAATTTATGACGGTCGTGACCAATAAATGGTTCCGTATCGGAGTGAGCCTTCTTGGAGTGATATATTCCATAGTGCTGGCATATTTTGATTACCATGTGTTTTTCTACGATATCGAGTATGTGAGCCGGAAGGAATTTGCAATAGTCGGGTCAATATTCTCCGCCCTGATATGCCTCTTGTTTCTCTACACAAGAAAATCGCCCCTCACCTGTATATACGGCATGGTGAATATGGTGCTGTTCTTCCCGTTGCTGCTGCTTGACTGGGGAAACTGGCCATTGCTGCTGCCCGCAGCGGTGGTAACGCTGTTCGGCTTTTTCTGCTGTCATATGAACGAGACCGCAAAAACCATCTTCGGAACAATATTCCTGCTGATGTACATACTCGGCGGAATAGCCTTTTTCTTAGTAATGAACGTGTTCAGAGTTACCACCACCGATACGCTTATCGAAAGAGGCGTTTCCCCCTCGGGAGCGTTCAGGTACTATATACTTGACGTTCAGAACAAGTCCACAGGAAAGCTTTGCGTCTATGTCCAGCCCAATACCCTTGATTTGGATAAGGGCTTTATCAAAATGGACACAACCATCAAAAAGCTTGTAAAGCAGGCTCCCAAGCCCACCGAGTTTGACTGCGAGTGGAGCGGCACAAAAATGATAATCAACGGCGAGGTCTATTTTGACGAAGCGAAAAATCTCACCGAGGAGAACGGGCAGCTTGTGTACGATATAACAGACGGAAGCTGGAGCTACACCTATTTCTCCATAGAATATCCCATATTCAAGACCATCGAAAGCGCAAAGGAAAAACTTGACAAGCTCTCCGATAAGCTGGCAGAGGAAAAAAACTCCGAAACCGCAAGCTCCGAGAGTGATAACGAAGAGACCGAAAGCGATACAGATAATACCTCCGAGTCCGAAACAGAAGCCGAGGAAACCACAGAAGAGGATTCCGAGAGCTGATTGAAATCTTAAATGCATAAACAATCTCCCATGGCTGCTGCCATGGGAGATTGTTTTTTTATGTCACAGTCTGTTATGGTGTTGATGCAACTTCCTTTGCATAAATCGTAATGCTGTCTGAGAATGTTGCAGAACTTTCCAGCTCATATTCTGAGCCTTCTTCTATGTAGTACCATTTTATTGTTTTTTCTGCGGACGAAGGACTGAGAGAAGGTGCTTCGGAAAGTAATACGTCAAAGGATGTTGATTTTAATGTGTCTGTATTTACATATTTTGTAAGTTCAGCACCGGTGATGATATTTCCGTCGGTATCCTTCCATGTTACGGTGCAAGCCTTCTTATAGACCGCTCTGTATTCAACATCGGAGGCAAAGGATGAGTAATCTGATCTAACAGTGACCGTTGAACCTCCGGGTGTAGGATTGCTCAGATCGTAGATGGAGCCATCGTAAGGGTAGGGTTCGGTAGCACCGGGAATAAGTCCTGTATTGAATGCACCGCTGGAAACATCACCCCAGCCTACGAAAGTGTATCCATCAGCTAAGCTGCCGCTTGCAGGAAGAGAGATCGTTTCAGGATCGTCCTTATCATACAAGCCCTGCATAACAACCTGATCTGCTGCAAGCATATCTCTTATCCTGTACTCTCCGATATTATTGTATGCCCTATATTCCACAGTTATTGTTATTTCAGCCGTTATGGGAGAAATAGCCGCAAACTGCTCATCCCATTTCCAGAGAAGCCAGTCAAAAACACCGTCTCCATCGGTATCAACAGCTGTGTTTGTAATTTCGAACTGTTCGGGAAGCTCACCCTCAGCAACCTGCTGCGAATCCAGCTCAGAGCCGTCAAAGGATGTAACAAACGAAACGGTGTATAGCTTCTTGTAGGAAGCTCTTACCTCAAGATCGCCCTTTATAATTACCGAGGTATCAAATGTGGCATCATCATCGCCGTAAACCCATTCAATTGCCTTATAGTCTGTTTTAGCAGGGATCTCGGGGAGCTCAGTGACGGTCTTTCCGTATTCAACCAATATCGGTGCAGGAACGCTGTCAACGCCTTCTGCCACAAAGGTAACAGTATATTTGTTTGCCGTATATTCAGCGGTAACAGTCATGTTGCCTGTAATAATAGTGGAGGAAGTGAACTCGGCATTATCAGCACCGTAAACCCACTTAACGGGAGTATGACCTGTTTTTGCAGGAACGGGGGGAACGGTTTCAACAGATTTGCCGTAGTCAACATAGATCGGCTCAGGAACGCTGTCAGCACCGTCTGCACTAAAGGTGACCTTATATTTGTCAGCAATATATTCAGCGGTAACAGTCATATTGCCTGTAATAACAGTGGAGGAAGTGAACTCGGCTTCATAAGCACCGTAAACCCACTTAGCGGTAGTATATCCTGTTTTGTCGGGGATAGTCGGGATATCAGAAACAACGCCGTTTTCCTCAGCTTCTCTGGTGGCAATGACCTCTCCCTCGCATACAAAGGAAACTGAATATATGATCGTTTCAGACTCGGCAGTAGTGGTGGTTTCTTCTGACGACACTGTAGTATCCTCGGGGATAGTTTCAGAGGCAGTGGTGCCGGAGGTCACAATGATCGGTTCAAAAACAGAGGTATTATAGGTAGTAGGTGAAGTCTGGGAAGTGAAGTTATTATTGGGTATTGTGAAAGAAGGTGCTGTCGTCTGTGAAGTCTCCCTTTCGGTATATGTAGTAACGGACGGGAGAGTCATAAAGGTGTTTTCAGAATTTGGCAGGGTAACAAAAGGCTTTGTTTCGGAAGCTGTGGTTTCTGAAACCTCCTCTTTTTCAGAAACTGCCGTTGTAGTACCTGCTTCAGCGGAAGTCGTTTCGCTGACAGTGGGGACGGTAGTTTCTGCGGGAGCCTCGGTCATGACAGTCTGCTGTACATTATCTTCGGAGGGAGCTGTATCGCTCACCGTCTCTGAAGCTGTTACTGATGCAGTTTCGGTAGATATAGGCTCGGTCTCCTCAGTGACGGGCACCGTTGTTTCCGCAGGCTCAGAAGCGGTTGTTACCTCTGCTTCGGAAACTGTTGTTACCTCGGACTCCTGACTTTCAGCCGCAGTGGAAACTGCAGAGGTTTCGGATGCGGATTTTTCACCGCTGTCAGACTTGCTGCCCCTGAGCTTTTGGAGGATCTTTTCGTCAAGTATCATCAGGCTTGAATCATTTGAACGGATCGCATTTGATCTGACATTCTCGGAAATAAGCTCATAGAGTATATCATACAGAGGATCGCCTTCAGCAGCTAACTCAATGATATTGCCGTCTTCGTCTCTGCATACAAACCTTGAAACACCGTCGACCTCGGCGGGATTGCCTGTTTCAGCATTTGCCTCGGTGTGGATTGTGAGAGCCTTGTCGGCAGTAACGACAGCCTTCATATCGGTAGGCTCACCGTTCTTATCAAGAAGAATAACCTCGACCTTTCCCTGAAAGGCGTTTATGTCAATGATATAGCCGCCTTCACCGTCCTCAGTAACGGTAACTGAGAAGCTGGTGCCTCTGACAGCCATGGTAGCCTTGGGGGTAGCGATCTCATATGTGGAATCAGGGGAAAGGGGCTTGGTGATCTCGTTTAAAATAGTACCCTTTCTCAGCTCGATAGTCGTTTTGCTGTCAGCAGAATCGCCCTGAGCATTGAGCTTCATAACTGTGCCTTCATCAAGAAGGATGTACTTGTCATTATCCAGAGACAGGCGTAAGGTGCTTTCCTCGCCCACAGTAAGAAGGTCTCCGTTTTCCAGATTCATTCCAACGTAAGCGTCAAGCTCTCCCGAGCTTTCACGGGTTATGACCGAGGTTCCTGCCATTTCAAAAACCTTGAGGACTCTGTAAGCGTCCTCCTTTGTAACTGCAACTCCAACAATTACAGCTGCGGTGCCGACCACGGCTGCTGCAGCGCAGATAACTGCGATCTTTGCCTTTAAGGTCATAGCAGCAAATTTTGCGGGTAAACTCAATTTGATCGCCTCCAAAAATAAAATAAAAAAGGAGATGCCGGCAGAACTGCATACCGGAAAAACCACCAAATGCAGCCCGACCGCCATACTCCCGAAAATTCTTCAGCTTAGGCTCGTGCTTTGCGCCGCCGACTTTCATCGGTTTTGCCTTTTAATTTGTTAAGGGTATTATAACACAGGATAATAATAATTTCAATAGTTTTAGAAAAAGTTTGTAACAAATCCCAAATTTTTCTTCTTCGCCTTAATGATTTGAACAAAATCTACAATACCGCTTTATCACGGCAAATCAGATCAGCCCCATATTTTTGAGAAATTCCGCAGAATGCCGCTGCCTTTCAATGGAAGAGGTCTCGATAAGCACCGAATCCGCCCCCGACAGCTTGCCTTCAAAGCAGTCCTTAAAATGCTCCCAGTCGATCTTTCCCTCGCCCACAGCAAGGTGAAGATCGTTTTTCAGGTCGTTATCATTAATATGCATATGCTTCACATATGGTGCGAGCGTGTCCACCCAGCCATCAATATCCGAGCCGAAAATAACAGCATGAGCATAATCAAAGCAAACCCCGAAATTGTCTGTATCCGAAAGCCTGTCAGCCAGAGCCGCAAGCATACGGGGAGAGTCATCGAACATATTCTCCATGTAAACCTGTATATCGGAATATTCGGAAAGAATTTTCCTCCAGAAATCCTCGTTGCGTTCAAGCCAGTGGTTAACATAAGTCTCCGCAGTAAGAGCGGGATTATGATTAGTGTGGAAAACGACGCCCTTCACTTCCAGCCTGCGTGCAATATCAAGGCTCTGACGTATGCGCAGCTCGGAAATACGTCTTATCTCACTGTCATCGCTGAAAACAAGAACATCGAAAAAAGCGCCGTGGAGGGTGCAGTGATCGGGGAGCCTGTGAGACTTATATATCCCGATGAGCCGATCTGTAAGTGCGCTGTCATCAAGAACATCGGGAATGAAAAAGTCATTGTATTCAAAGCCGAAGCCATATTCCTCCGCAAGGCTCAGGCTTTCCTCAAGCTCATTTATCTTAGGGATAATAAGAAATCTGCTCATACTGCCGGCTCCTTTTCCGTATTGTTTTCAGCTTCCTCGTTCAGCGCAGTAAGGGAATAAACGAAAACTCCCTTGGATTTTCCCTTCAGCGGGATCTCACCGATAGGCTCCACAGATACCCTGTCCTTGACCTGCTCATAAACATATTCGCTGATAAGCACCTGTCCTCGCTTTGCATTTGCTTCAAGACGGGCTGCTGTGTTGACCGTGTCTCCGATGGCAGTATAATCCATACGGAAATCGCAGCCGATGTTGCCCACGACCGCAGGACCGCAGTTCACGCCCACGCCGAAGCTGACGGATTTGCCGTATTTTTCAAGGAACTTGCTCTCAATGGCATTACCTCCGCTGACAATATCCCACGCTGTCCGAACTGCCCTGTAAATATAGTCATCCAGATCGAAGGGAGCGTTAAAGACCGCCATGGTAGCGTCACCGATAAATTTGACAAGAGTGCCGCCGTTTTTGAAAATGGCGTTGGTGGTAAGATTCAGATAGCTGTTGAGGATATCCACCACCTGTTCAGGCTCAAGACTTTCGGACATGGGAGTAAAGCCTCTGATATCCACGAAAAGAACTGCAATATTGCGGTTTTCGCCGCCGAGCTTTATCTGATAGCCGCCCTTTTTGGCAATTTCCTCAACCACCTGAGGAGCAACATATTTCTTGAATGCGTCAGTGATCTTGCGTTTTTCCGCTGCTTCCTCCGCATACTTTCTTCCGAGATTCACAAGGTATGATACAAGAGCGCAGAGAGGAGCATAAAGCAGAGGAATGGTAAGCCCCGCTCCGTAAGCGGCAATACCTCCGCCGAAGCAGCCAAGTATCACCACAGCAGCCGCAGGCGTGGAAATTCTGAATTTAACTTTTCTTGAAAGAACAT
>JAGBFZ010000091.1 GCA_018110855.1 Oscillospiraceae bacterium | reverse complement strand
CCGCTAGATCGTTCAGGCTCTTTTTCCCGCCCTTGATATGCACCTTTGAGGCTGCTTCATCAATAAGGTCAATGGCTTTATCGGGAAGCGCTCTGTCATTTATATATCTGACTGACATATCCACCGCCGCTTTTATGGCTTCACGGGTTATCCGTACCTTGTGGAAATCCTCATAGCAGGGGGAAAGTCCCTCAAGTATCTCCACTGCCTGTGCGGGGGTCGGCTCACTGACTGTTACCTGCTGAAAACGGCGCTCAAGGGCACTGTCCTTACCAATAAACTTGCGGTATTCATCAAAGGTGGTTGCACCGATTATCCTTAGCTCTCCTCGAGCAAGCTGAGGCTTTAAGATATTTGCGGCGTCTATGGCTCCCTCGGCGGCTCCTGCTCCCACAATTGTATGAAGCTCGTCAATAAACAGGATTATGCTGCCGTTTTCAATGACCTCGTCAATGCAGAGCTTTATTCTGTCCTCGAAATCTCCTCTGTATTTTGCTCCTGCAAGCATGGAGGTGAGATTAAGTGAAAATATATGCTTTCCTCTGAGGGTATCGGGCACATTTCCCGAAGCAATTGCCATCGCAACTCCCTCTGCTACCGCTGTTTTGCCCACTCCCGCTTCTCCCACAAGGCAGGGATTATTCTTGGTGCGGCGGGATAATATCCGTATCACCCGTGCTATCTCGCTGTCACGGCAGAACACGGGGTCGCATTTATTTTCTGCGGCAAGGGCGGTAAGGTCCTTGCCGTATTTTATCAGGTTGGGAGCCTTTGTGATAGGGGGAAAGTATTTCACGTCAAGCCCCGACAACCCTTTGCAGGTGCTCAGTATGGCTGCAGTGTTAACTCCCATTTCGTTTATTATATTAACTGCGGTGCAGTTTTCCTCTCGTAGCAGCGCAGCAAGGAGATGCTCCGTTCCTGCGGGTTTTTCGGGAGTCGCTCCCGCTCCCCGACAAGCGGCGTTTATTATCCGCATTACAGCTGGTGTGACTGAATCACTGTCCACCGCTGCAGGCTCTCCCCTGCCGATAAGACGGATTATCCGCCCCATGACCTTCTCCTCAGTGACTCCGCAGGATTTGAGGATACTTGCCGAGGTGCTTCCCGATTCCGAGGCAAGGGTCAGAAGCAGATGCTCGCTCCCTACATAGGTATGCCCTAATTTCCCAGCCTGTATGAAAGCCTTGTTTATTACGGTATTCGCCTTTCTTGTCAGCAGCTCCTGATCGTACATTATAGACAGCATCTCCTTAAACAGCATATTTTCAGATACATTATCTATTATGGACTGTTTTTTCCAAATTAACTGTCATATTAAGGGAAATGCCTGATAATTCAATTTTTTTATTTTATGAATAGCTGCTGACATATAGCTTTAGGCTTATCAATTCTCAAAATCATATAACTGCCGCTTATCTCTCACCCGAACCGTCATAGGCGTTTTTCTCCACATAAGTCATCATTGAATTGTTCATCAGGCAATGTCCAAAAATCAATATCAATGCAGCTGCAAATATCAGCAATGATTTTTCAAAAACAACTCCTGCCGCAAATGCCCCGATAATACACACCGCCAGCAGAATCATAACCGCCATATGCTCTTTCAGCCATTTTTTCTTATAAAATTCAATCTTATCCTTTAGGGAAAAGCTGCTTGCTCTGACAGCCTGCGCAAGATTTTCTTCCGCCGCCTTTTTATACTCCTGCTCGGTAAGTCTCCTTCCGCTCAGCAGTTCATTGACGCTCACATCAAACAGCTCACTCATTGAGAGCAGCATATCTGCTGGCGGCAGATATATTCCCGTTTCCCAGCGTGACACCGTTTTATTTGTCACACCTATTTTTTCACCCAGCTGCTCCTGTGTAAGTCCCTGTTCTTTTCTCAGCATTGCTATGAATTTTCCTGTTTGTACCATATCCATTTGTATCGACCTCCGAGAAAAAGTATAGCGGAAATATGCTTTTTGGTCTATACCATAAACAGCGAATTACAGGACATTCGTAATTTTTCTATTTTTTCACCCACTCATACGCAGCCGCAAACCACTCCCTTATCCAATAGGACGGCAGCTGCGGAAGATAGGTGTGAGAGCTTATGCTGTATGTCTCAAGCCCCTGCTTCTTTGATATCATTGCGGCTCTCAGCTGATGAAACTCGCTTGTGATTATTACTGCGCTGTGCTTCATTTCAAGGCTGTCCATTATTTCGATGGAATTGCGGATATTTTCATAGGTATTGGTTGACCTGTCCTCGAGGATTATCCTGTCTTTAGATATTCCCCTGCTCACAAGTCCGTCCCTGATACATTCCGCTTCGCTCAGAGGTTCGTCTCCGCCCTTTCCACCCGAGGCGATGCATATCACTTGGGGATTTTCCGAGAGATATCCATATGCCGCTTCGATACGCTTTTCAAGCATAAGCGACGGTCCCGAGTCCTTGACTCTGCACCCGAGGATTATGGCTGTTTCGGGATTTTGCGGTGGATCATCTGCCGCTTTTATCATTAGAACGGATATTACTGCGGCAAGGATAACCGATACCGCTGCCAATACTGCGGCAAATATAAGAATAATCCTGCCGAATTTATTCTCCCACATTCCGAGAAGCAGCCTTGCCGCAGTACCCGGAAACAGAAATACAAAAGCAAGGACACTGCTTACCGCCATTCCTGCGGCGTGTCCCATATGGAATTTCGCCGTTATCCCCGTTATGAGAAACAGCAGAAAGAATGCTGCGAAAAATACTCCGAAAAAGATAAGGCACACTCGGGGAAGTGTGCCTTTTATCAAAGTCTCAGTCATCATAATGCCTGCTTTAATGCCTTTGCAAGCTGATCGGGGCATGAGGTTCCCCTGCCGCCGCAGTCAACGTTTTCAAGCCTTGCGATAACGTCCTCAACCTTCATTCCCTGTGCGAGACGGGCAAGTCCCTGAGTATTGCCGTTGCAGCCGCCTGTAAATACAACGCTCTTTACAACGCCGTTTTCTACCTCGGCTGTGATCTTTCTGGAGCATACTCCTCTGGGTGTATATTCAATGGTCATATTTTTTCTTCCTTTCGGTATATGTATTATTTCTTGCTGCAAAGACGCAGTATACGGTCGATATTATCCTTATCGGTGGTGTACATTCCAAGATGTGTGGGACGCATATTGTACAGTCCGTGGAAATCCGAGCCGCCTGTTACGATAAGGTCATATTCGTTTGCCTTGGCAAGAAGCATTGCCTGCTGCTCCTCATCTGCGGAATAATGGTATTCCTCGATACCGTCAATCTTGCCGTTCTTTGCAAGATCGTCGATAAGATCAACGGAATCATATACCATGGGGTGAGCAAGCACCGCCGCTCCCCTTGCGGAATGGATAAGCTCAAGAACATAGTTCACATCGGGATATTCCCTTTCCACGATACAGGAGCCTGTCTGCTCATTAAAAAGCTCATCGTTCAGCTTTCCGTAAAAATGGGTGGAATAGCCGTATTCGATAAGTGCATGAAGGATATGCTGCTTATAAATGCTCTTGGAACCGCTCAGATGCTTGGTAATATCCTCGGAGGTGATTGGATAGAGCTTCAGCACATTTGCTACCGTTTCCTTAGCGCAGGACTGCCTTATCTCGCTGCATTTGCGGCAGATGCCCTCAAGTCTGTCAGGCTTCTGAGGGGCATAGCAGAGGATATGCACCTTTCGGTTGCGGGTCTTGTCCCATGCGGTAAGCTCAACTCCAGCAATGGTCTGGACGCCGTATCTTTCACCAAGTATCTTTGCTCTTGAAACAGAGGACATAGTATCATGGTCGGTTATGGATATAAAATCGAGACCTATCCGCTTTGCTTGGGCAATGACCTCCTCCATTCCCAGTGAGCCGTCAGACAGGGTGGTATGTACATGAAGATCACCTTTCATATATATCAAGATCCTTTCCTGTGATTTTTAACGGGAGAGAAATTTACACATTTAATATTATATCACATAACCCCCATGTCATGCAAGGGGGTTATGTATATTTTCATTCAAATTTCACAATTATATATACATTTTATCTGCGGTCACCATTGTATTCTCTTCTTTCCTGCCCGCTGTAAACGGTAAATCTGTCCTTTCCGCCGTTTTTGGAATAATACATGGCTATGTCTGCTGAGGAATAAAGCTCCTTGAAATTAGTTCCATATTCAGGTGCCATGGCAACGCCGATACTTGAAGATACACTTACTTCTCTATCATTTCCGTCAGAATAGGTATGCCTTATGCTATTGCAGAGAGATGTGCAAAGCCCTTCGATACGCTTGGATACATCTTCTCCCGAGACAAGCGCCATAAATTCGTCTCCGCCTATTCTGCCGGCTATATCGCCGCTGTTTAACAGTCCGCTGATCTTTGAAGCGATATCCTTGATAACATGATCGCCGTATGCGTGTCCCAGAACATCGTTAATGCTCTTGAAATTGTCAATATCAATGATGATAAGTGCATGAGAACCGCCTTCGGAAAGCCGTTCGTCAATGAGAGACTCTGTGGCGGTCTTATTGTAAAGACCTGTAAAGCGGTCACGGCTTGCATCCTCACGAAGATTTACAACATCATCGATATTGCTTATCTTACCTACTATCTTGACAGGTTTTGAATCAGAGCAGATCGCTGTTCCGCCGAAGGATATCCAGCATTTTTCACAATTCTCTCCGATACGGGCGATAACCGACTCGCTGCCGGTGTTTCCCGAAAAGAAGCTCTTTGTATCCTCAGGCTTCATTGCTGTAAAGCCATCATTTTCAAATACCCTTTTAACAAAGCCTTCGTGGGTATAGGCAGTAGTCTTGGGAATGGTGGGGTCGAACACTGAGCCGTAGGTTATCAGGACATCGGTTTCGATATCATACTCGAAAACAACGTCCGAAGAGCTTTGAAGTGCTGTCTGGTAAAGTCTGCGTTCCTTTTCGGACTTGATATTCATATCCCTGAGCTGGGACATTATTTCATGATTCCTTTTGAGAAGAGAATTGAATCCCACTGCGAAATG
Source organism: Oscillospiraceae bacterium (assembly GCA_018110855.1). Lineage (GTDB taxonomy): Bacteria > Bacillota > Clostridia > Oscillospirales > Ruminococcaceae > Huintestinicola. The sequence goes on along the minus strand of JAGBFZ010000091.1, from coordinate 4,473 downwards.
CTCCAGCTCCCTGCAGCCCTCGGGTCTGAGATAATCCTCGCCGTCCTGATTATCCTCGGAAAACTGGATGGAATTGATCTTTCTGGTGTAATCCTGAATAGGCTTTACAACTTTGTCAGATACAATGGAAAGGGTTGCGATAAGCATTGCAGCCACGCACAGGAACGTGACAGCTGTTGTTGTGGTCTGATTGTCAATAAGCTCCTTTGCAGAGGTATAATCTCTGAAAGCATAAATGAGCCATCCGCAGTTTTCAGGACTGCAGGTCGAACCGACATATTCTCTCTTCCCGTTGGAAAAGCTCTCCCCTGCAACTGACTTATACGTTCTTTCAATTCCAAGCTTTTTAAAGCTTCGGTACATCTTGTTCTCATCAGTATAATAGATAATGGTATTGTCTGATGTTACTACACATATCTCGTTGCCCCCCATTTCGGGCAGCGATGATATTTTTGCCCGCAGACCGCTGAGCCTTATATCTGCTCCAAAATAGCCGATAACACTGCCTGTACGGTAATCCTTCACAGGGGCAACTGCAGAAATGACTGTTTTTCCCGAAATTGGAGATTTATAGAGATCGGTTATGAAATACCTGACGTTTCCGCTCAGGGCATTAATAAACGGAAATTCGGAAGCCTCAAAATCCGGAGCCGCCTCCCATCCATCCGAAGAATTTGAAAAAGCCACTCCCTGATACAGCGCAGAGACTATCCATGTTCGCTCAAAGAGAACAGGATCGCTTGACACTGTGGAATCAAGCTCGCCCATGACAAAGCTGTAATATCCGTTTTCAATGATACTGTCCCTGTCATCAGCGATCTGAAGAAATCTTGAGATATCCTCGCTGCCTGCCCGTTCAGAAGCGGCTTCTCCCCAGGCGGAAATGACATCATCCACACGGCTGCAGGCAAGCTCTGTGCTTCCCGCCGCCTCTGTGCGTGATATATCATCAATGACATGACGCACGGACAGGGTGATAAAGCCGCCTGCGACAATGATTATTACAATCACAGGCAGCACGGTATATAGCATGATCCTGGATTTCAGGCTCATCAGACTTGTTTTATGAAAATGATCGGACAAAATGACACCTCCGAAGAATAATTCTTCTCTTAATATTTTATCGGCTCCCCGACTCTAAAACTTTAGTTATTATCCCAAATTTTTTTATTTTCCGCAAATAAGCAATTTTATATTTTTATAATAAAAAAGCAAAGAAAGCTTTGCCAAAAGCATGATAGAATATATGATAATATTATGATATTAAGGAAGTATTTAAAATGTACACACTCCTCCTTGCTCTTATTTATCTGGCATTTATCAGTCTCGGGCTCCCCGACTCTCTTCTCGGCTCCGCATGGCCTGCGCTGAGGCTGTCCTTTGAGGTGCCTGTTTCGTATATGGGAATCGTTTCAATGATAATCTCGGGTGGAACGATACTTTCGAGCCTTATGTCAGAACGGCTCACAAAGCGCTTCGAAACAAGGATAGTTACCACTGTAAGCGTTTTTATCACGGCGATCGCCATGTTCGGCTTTTCGACTGTCACAGACTTTTGGCAGCTGTGCCTGTGGGGTATTCCATATGGTCTCGGAGCGGGCGCCATTGATTCTGCTCTCAATAATTTTGTTGCTCTCCATTACAGCTCACGTCACATGAGCTGGCTCCACTGCTTCTGGGGCGTGGGAACTATTATCAGCCCGTATATCATGAGCTTTGCCATTGCAAAGGGAAGCTGGTGCGGTGGATATCGCATTGTTTCCATAATTCAGCTGTGCATTGCCGCTGCGCTGCTTATTACCCTTCCTGTCTGGAATATCTTCAGAAAGCCTGACAATGACGGCGAGCAGAGCAGTGAACCTGTCGGACTGATAAGAGCTTTGAAAATTAAGGGAGTTCCATGCCTGCTCACAGGCTTTTTCGCCTATTGTGCCGCAGAAGCCACGGCTATGCTCTGGACAAGCACCTATCTTGCCGAAACAAAGGGACTTGACGAAAAAACTGCCGCCGCATATGCCGCACTTTTCTTCATCGGTATAACCGCAGGACGCTTTATTTCAGGCTTTATCTCCGACAAGCTGGGAGACAGGAATATGATCCGACTGGGAACCGCTGTTGCTGCGGCGGGTGTTTTGGCTGTGCTGCTGCCTGCAGGATCGGCTGTTATTGCAGAAGCGGGTTTTGTGATAATCGGTCTGGGCTGCGCCCCCGTTTACCCCAGCATTATCCATGCCACTCCCTCAAACTTCGGTGCGGAAAACTCACAGGCGATCATCGGTATCCAGATGGCAAGCGCTTATGTGGGCTCTACATTCATGCCCCCTGTTTTCGGGCTTATCGCAAACCATGTGAGTATCAGACTCATGCCCATATATATAGCTCTTTTCCTGTGCTTAATGATTTTTATGACCGAAAGGACCTTCAGAATGAAAAATATTCAGAGCCACAAATAAAATATTTATGCTGCTCCTATACATTTTATTCGGCAAATTTTCAAATACAGTAATATTTTTAAAAAAATGTTGCAATTTGTCTTAATATATGTTATAATATCCATAATGACCTATATGGTAAATCAACAAGGACAGGAGCTGCGTTTGCGTTATGGATAAGCGTATTGCCGATATTTCCGATCCGAAGGTAATAATACCCGCCGATGGCTGCACGGACCTGTTTTTCAGGCTGTTCAACAGTATGTATGACGGAGTATGCATTTTCGAGGTCTGCGGTACTAAGGTCAAAGCCCTTTACCTTAATGAACGTTATTTTCATGTAGTCGGTTACACAAGGGAGCAGTATCTTCCCTATTACGACAATGTTACCATTACTCTGTTTGAAGAGGACGAAAAGCGTATCTTCGAGATGGCTTTTGAATGTCTTGAAAAGGGAACTGATTTCTACTGCGAGGTTAGGGGCTACCGCTTCGATCAGAGTGTTGGACGGTTCTGCATAAGAGCAAGGGCTGTTGACTTCATCAAAAGCGATAATCCAGTTTTTCTCGCATCCATCAATGACATTTCCGATCAGAAAAACACTGAGCATATGCTTAGTCTTAATGCCGAACGGAGCCGTATCCTTGAGGAGACAAGCACTGCTTTTCTCCTTGACTATGACTGGGTAAACGATATCATGACCTTTTCTCCCGCAAGGGACAGGGAAAATATTGTCATTCCCGCTTATACGTCATATCTTCGCCGAAACTGTCCCATTTACGAGGAGGACGTTATCTATTACTGCAAAGTTTTGTTCAATATCTGCCGCAAACCGGGCAAGGGCTTTGTGGATGTTCGTTCCTTGGACAAGAAACTGAATAAATACACCATCTGCCGTCTTATCCTCACAAGCATTGCCGATGAATACGGCTCTGTTTTCCGTGTGGTGGGACGACTTGAGGAAATCGACGAGCATTCGGGGCTTATTGCCCGTCTTGCAGCCGACAGAACGAGCAACAGCATTGCCGGACTCCCTGACAGCGTTTCCGCTCTTTCGACCATCAGAAACAGGATCGCCGAATGCCGCTGCCGCTGCTTTATGGCGTTGGCGGATCTGGATGATTTTACCAGATTTAATGAGAAATACGGCAAGGCTGCCGCTGATGATGCTATTCTTCTTGCTGCTGAGCTGATAAAAAGCACATTTCCGGACAATGCCGTCATTTTTCGCTATGTGAGCGACGATTTTGTTATCTTCCTTGAGGATATTACCGAAAGCATGCTTCATGATATGGTGGATAAGCTCCGTGTCGCCTGTCAGACTGCTATGCTTACCCTGAACGGTGAAGCCCAGAGTGCTGTTCTTTCATTCAGCGTGGGTGCCGCATGGACCGTTTGCAACGAAAAAGTCAATATCAAGGATTTCTTCATCACTGCCGACAGAGCACTTATCAAGGCTAAAAATGAGTGCAAAGGCAAGATGTATGTGGAGAAAATTACATACTGATATTCGTAAAATCTGCTAATTGAAAAAAATCTGCGGCTGTGGTAAAATATTTACTATGCCGCATTTTTTGCGAGGTAACTATAAAGGAGAATATAACAAAATGAATAAAAAAGAGCTTGCCGAAATCAAGAAAAGCTTTGCCGAGGGCTGCGGATTTTTCACTCTTAACCGTATCCTTTACGCGTATTGCGATGCTGAAAAGCATATCAAATACACAGAATCCAAGAATTTTACACTTATGCCCGATGATGAGGGCGCTGTAGTAATGGACACTCTGAAAAAAGCTCTCAGCGGAAGTCTCGGAAAGAATCTCAACGAGTACCGTTTTCCCAATGAATCCTACGAGGAGGGCGGCGCACAGAACATCCTTTATGCCGCAGTGAAGGGCAGGCTTGAGGACGAGGAGGCGGACAAGGCTTTTATTGACAGGATAGTTGAAAATACCGATTATGCCTCCGCTTACACAATTATTTCGGGACATTGTACATACAGTATTCTCGTTAAGGACAAAAATGATGAAATAATCGGCGAGGG
>JAGBFZ010000090.1 GCA_018110855.1 Oscillospiraceae bacterium | reverse complement strand
GCTGATATAGAGCGCGTAGGAAATGAAATTATTGGAATTAAGGATATTTGTACAACATACTGGTACTGCTACATTGACGCTGCTACGGGAAAGACTATCCCTGCCGATGGCATTGATAAACGAAAGGATATTATTATCCAAAATATTGATTTGTTTAAAAAATGCGAAAATCAAATCATTTTTGATATGGAAAAGATTCAGGATATGTATGTTTCGGAGTTCGGTAAACAGTGGTATGGAATTACATATCAGCTAAATGCAGATGGTACATTTAACGTATCGTTTTCATACGAAAAACCAACAGGAAGTTTGCAGAAAAGAAGAGAAAAGTGGTGTATGGAGCATTTGGGGACAATGCCGCCAACAGTTACCATTGATATGTTAAGAGAATGGTGAAAATCTCACAAAAAATCGGCTGTACTTGAAAAAAGTACAGCCGATTTTTTTCATAATTTAATTGATTTTTTTGAACAGATAATAAAAACACCGCCCCGTTTTTCTCATGCAAACGGGGCGGAAATTATCAGCAGTCCACTGCAATTTCAAGAATAGGCTCTGCAACGGAGGCTCCTGCGGGAACCATGGGCAGAACGTTCACGTCCTTGTCGATAATGCAGTTGATGAGAACGGGCTTGCCGCAGGAAACAGCGTACTCAAGCTTTTCCCTGACCTCGCTCTTTTTGGTAATGGTAACGGCTTCAATGCCGAATGCCTTTGCAAGCATTTCAAAATCTGTGGGCTTCTCAAGGGTGGTCTGGGAGAAATGGCAGTTGTAGAAAAGCCTCTGCCACTGTCTTACCATTCCCAGAACGCTGTTGTTGAACACAAGCTCAATAACGGGCATCTGATACTTTGCAAGAGTAGACAGCTCAGTCATATTCATATAAAAGCTGCCGTCGCCTGCAATATTTACAACAGTCTTATCTGGATTGCCCACCTTTGATCCGATAGCAGCACCAAGACCGTAGCCCATTGTTCCGAGACCGCCCGATGTGGCAAAGCTCTTGGGATTCTTGAAGGGGAAATACTCCGCAGCCCACATCTGATGCTGTCCGACCTCGGTGGTGATTATTGCATCTCTGTTTGTGATGTCTGCAAGAGTTTCAATAACATACTGGGGAAGAACGGATTCCTCGGTCATACCGACCTGCTTCAGGGGATATGTCTTCTTCCACTCTGCGATCTGTGCCATCCATTCGGGGTGCTTGATTTCAGGCTTTTTCTTAATTCTGCTGATAAGCTCGGTCAGAACAAGCTTTACATCACCCTGAACATGAACATCGGCAGGAACGTTCTTGTCAAATTCGGCAGGGTCTATCTCAATATGTACGATCTTCGCATTTTTGATATTATTGCAGAAGGAAGTGGTGTTGCAGGTAACTCGGTCGGAGAATCTTGAGCCGAGAACCACGATAACATCACTGTTGATAAGAGCGAGGGATGAAGTCTTTGTGCCGTGCATACCGAGCATACCCATATATCTGGGGCTTTCATTGTCAAAGGAAGCCATTCCCATGAGGGACATTGCAACGGGAGCGTCTATAACCTCGGCAAATTCCGCAAGCTGTGCCTCGGCATTTGAAAGGACAACACCGCCGCCTGTGAAAATAAGGGGCTTCTTTGCGGAAGCTATCACCTCGGCTGCCTTTTCTATCTCTGCATCGTTAACGCTTGAGCTGTGCCCCTGAAGGGGCTTAGGCTCGTATTCGCACTTTGCTGCGGTTATATCCTTGGGGATATCAATAAGCACAGGGCCTTTTCTGCCGTCATTTGCAATAAAGAAAGCCTCACGGATAACATCGGCAAGCTCCTTAACGTCCTTTACAATGTAGTTGTGCTTAGTAATGGGCATTGTAATGCCTGTGATATCCACCTCCTGAAAGGAATCAAGACCCAGCAGGCTTGTGCCCACATTTCCTGTGATGGCAACCATGGGGATGCTGTCCATATTTGCGGTGGCAATGGCGGTTACAAGGTTTGTTGCGCCCGGACCCGAGGTTGCGATAACAACGCCTGTTTTGCCTGTGGTGCGGGAATATCCGTCTGCGGCATGACCTGCGTTCTGCTCGTGAGAGGTGAGGATATGGGTTATTCTGTCGCTGTAATCATAGAGTGCGTCATAAATATTAAGCACAGCGCCTCCGGGATATCCGAAAACCGTATCAACGCCCTGCTCAAGGAGACATTCGAGAATTATCTGAGAACCGTTAAGAAGCATTTTAATGATCTTTCCTTTCGTGATGCCCTGTCATGCTTTAACAGGGTACAGTTCAAATGAATATAGTCTGTCCTGATAATGCTCACTGCAACAGGCGGCAAAGGGGGTATCCCTTGGGCTGCGGTCATCGGGTATTGCGTAAAACCTTCAGCACAGCGGGCGCAAATTGTCGGAAAGCATTATATCAAAGCATATAACTAATTAATTTTAACATATTTCGGGAAATATGTCAACGTTTTTGTGAAAAAAACGGAAATTTTCGAAAAAACGCAAATTCCCAAAGTATTATTACTTTTACCTATTTCAAATTTTTTCGCTTCGCAGCAAAACATGATAAATATGTTCAAAATCATGCCCTTGTCTCCCAGATATATTCCTCGGGAGAGGTGAAATGCTCTCCTCTGTCCAAAGCGGCAATTTCGGCTGAGCATATTTCTACACATTGTCTTATCACCTCATCGGCGTTCCGGGCAGTAAAATATTTCTCATTATTTCTATAAATGTCATTCATATCATCCTTCATATCACGGAGAAAAATATCGGTCTCAAAGGGATATATCCTGTTGATATCCTCCTTGTCTATGTCATGCGGAGCTACGGGCAGAGAGGTTATTTTATATTTTTTTACTAAATATCCGTTTACGCTGTGATAATCCTTATAAAGCTGCGGAAGGAAGCCGATTTTTCCTCTCATCTCCAGAAGCCCCAGATCATAATAGATGTATCTTCGGAAGATACAGTCCTCGATAAGATGAAGATAATAGCCGAGATAAAGACTGTCTGTCAGTATATTCTCTTTATATTCCACGAAAAAGCGAAAGAAATCCATCACCTTATGCGAGCCGTCTGTCATTCGGTCATAATGAGTCCCTGCGGTTTTCTTATCACCCGAAATGACAGCGTCGGGAAGCAGCATTCCAATGAGAAAACGCTCCATATTCTGAGCCTCGATCAGCCTGAGAAGCTCCTTTCCCATAGCAAGGTGCATTATTCTTGAAGCCATATCAATACCCCCTGAAGGACGTGGGCGACATTCCCGAATACCGCTTGAAAACGTGTCCGAAATAGCTCTTGTCGGCATAGCCCACCTGTCTGCCTAT
>JAGBFZ010000002.1 GCA_018110855.1 Oscillospiraceae bacterium | reverse complement strand
TGTGGAATATGCGTCGTCAAGCTCTATGAACTTAAATTCCCAGCTGCACCACATAACTATCTCTTCGGAAAATCTTGAAAGGTGCATCATAAGTACGGATACTGCACTTGCAAGCTCTATGCAGTAGTCCCTGTCGGAAACTCCGTCAAGGCTGTTGTAAGTAATATCCTCAAAGCCCAGCAGCTCTGCTGTGCGCTTTCTGTTAAGGGGATATGTGGTGCCTGCCAGCGCACAGGAGCCCAGAGGCATTCTGTCCATGCGCTTTTTGCAGTCGGCAAGCCTGCCCAGATCTCTTGTGAGCATCTGCGCATATGCCATTATATGGTGAGCAAAGGTAACAGGCTGCGCTCTCTGTAAATGAGTATAGCCGGGCATAACGGTGTCATAATGCTCCTGAGCAGTCTCGATAATGGTCTCAATAAGCTCATATACAAGCTTTGAGATCTCGTCGCACTCATCTTTGAGATAATATTTTATATCAAGAGCCACCTGATCGTTTCTGCTTCTTGCGGTGTGAAGTCTCTTTCCCGTATCTCCGAGACGCTCGGTGAGGACCTGCTCCACAAACATATGGATGTCCTCCGCATTGGGATCGAAGCTGAGAGCGCCGCTGTCAAGGTCTGCAAGAATGCCCTCAAGACCCTTGATTATCTTTTCGCTTTCCTCGGGAGCGATTATTCCCTGCTCACCGAGCATTCTGGCATGAGCCATCGAACCCTTGATATCGTGCCTGTACATACGGCAGTCAAAGGAAATAGAGGAATTGAAGTCATTTACCTTTTCATCGACCTCTTTTGAGAAACGTCCTGCCCACATCTTTGCCATTTATATCAGTCCTTTCATTATGAAGCCGCTGCTTCGGAGCTATCAGAGCCTTCTGCGATATCTGAGATATCGGAAGTATCTGTTTCGTCAGCTTCCGCTCCGGGCCAGTTTTTGCTGAAGAAATCGGTATATTCTCTCTGCTTCGCATAGTTATCGCTGTCCAGATATATCACGCCGAAATTGCAGACCTCTTCCATGCTCATACGGCGGTACTGTGTAGTTCCGATGTCGTTTTTCATGGTAAGAATGTCATTTTCCAAACTTACCTTGCACAATGCCCCGCCCACATCAAGGAAATCATCCCGAAGCTCATAGGTCACATCAACATACTGAGCAATAGTGGGAGTTATTGTGTGATAAGCAAGAGTTCCGTCAGCAGTAAATTCATATATCTGATAATAGGGATTTCCCTCGTTTTCAAAATATTCGGGGCCGTTTATGTCGCACCAGATACCGACAATATCGGTCTTGAGCTTTTCGTAATCGGGTTTATCTTTACCGCAGGCTGAAAGCGTTATCATGAGCATGAGCGCTGACAGCAGAGCGGATAATATTCTTTTGTTAAGAGTTTTCATAAATTTAGCTGTCCTTTCCTTATTCGCCCCGATCGGGCTTTTTCTGTTATTATTCCAAAGGATTTCTGTTCTACTCTGAAAAAACGAAATAAGTGCAATGCCCGAAACAGTGTGTTTCGGGCATAACACATTCTGAAAGCATTATTTTTAAATAAAAACGGAAATTACTTTCCTCTCTTCTGATCGAGCTTAGCCTTAACGTGAGTGGGGAGACCGAAGATGTTGATGAATCCGCCTGCGTCGGACTGATCGTAAACGTGATCCTCGTCAAATGTAGCAACTTCCTCGTCATAGAGAGTGTAGGGAGAAGTTACGCCTGCGAGAATAACGTTGCCCTTGTAGAGCTTGAGCTTAACATCGCCCGTAACAGTCTTCTGAGTGTCGGAAACGAAAGCGGAAAGAGCCTCTCTGAGAGGAGTGAACCACTGACCGTTATATACGATATCGGCAAACTTGATAGCCAGATAGGACTTGATCCTTGCAGTCTCCTTGTCGATGCAGAGAGTTTCGAGAGCCTCGTGCGCTCTGTAGAGGATAGTTC
>JAGBFZ010000089.1 GCA_018110855.1 Oscillospiraceae bacterium | reverse complement strand
TATGAACGAGGAAGGATATTCATTTGAGAAGGCATTTGATACTGCACGGAAGGTGTTCTGCTATACAAATCACACTATAATGGCTGAGGCTCTCGAGAAGTGGAATATCCGTCTTATCAAGGAAATTCTCCCCGATATATACAGCATTATCATCATGATAAACGAGCATTTCCATTCAGAGACCATAAAAAAGAATATTTCCGCAGACAGCAGAGACAATATGCGTATCATCAATGGCGATACAGTTCATATGGCAAATCTGGCGGTATATGCTTCCTCGTATGTAAACGGCGTTGCAAGGATACATACCGAGCTTCTGAAATCAACTGTACTCAGTGACTGGTATAAGCTATATCCCGAGCGTTTCTGCAACAAGACCAACGGGATAACTCAGAGAAGATGGCTTGCCCTCTGCAATCCCGAGCTTTCCGCACTTATTACCGAGCTGCTTGGCTCTGACAGCTGGATAACAGACCTTGACCGTCTTGCCGAGCTGAAAAAATATGCCGATGATGATAAGGTGCCGGGAAGATTCATGGAGATCAAATCTGCAAACAAACGCCGTCTGGCAAAGTATATTTCCGAAAACGAGCATATTGACATTGACCCCGATATGATATTCGACATTCAGATAAAGCGTTTCCATGAATACAAGCGTCAGCTTATGAACGCCCTTTCCATACTGTATCTTTACTTTGAGATAAAAGAGGGCAGGGTATACTGCTTTACGGAATACTTGCATTATTTGTGACTGCCGTATTTATTGCAGTTTACCTGAACAATATCTCATCTGCGGCAGAGGCTGAGAAGCTTTCAAAGGCAGGCGCAAAGCTTCCTAAGTTCAAGGATGATGTTTCTGCACTGCTTGACGGCAAGTTCCACAAAACCCTTCTTGCATTCCCCATTGCAGGTGTGCTGGTATTTACGATCATTCCTCTGGTCTATATGATACTCCTTGCATTCACCAACTATGATAAAGATCATCAGGTCCCTGCCAACCTTTTCACATGGGTGGGACTTGATAATTTCAAAACAATGCTGGGAGAAAATTCCGTTCTTTCACAGACCTTCTGGCCTGTTCTGGGATGGACGCTTGTCTGGGCGGTATTTGCAACATTTCTGAACTATGTTTTCGGAATTATCCTTGCAATGCTTATCAATAAAAAGGGAATAAGATTCAAATCCTTTTACAGAACGCTTTTTGTTCTTGCAATTGCAGTTCCGCAGTTCGTTTCGCTGCTTGTAATGAAGAATATGCTTGCAGAGGCAGGTCCTGTGAATGTGCTTCTGATGGAGCTTAACCTTATTGACAGTCCTCTGCCCTTCTTCACCGACCCCACATGGGCAAGAGTAACGGTTATCCTGGTAAACCTATGGATAGGTATTCCTTACACAATGCTCATAACCTCGGGTATTCTTATGAATATCCCCGAAGACCTTTATGAAGCTGCAAGGATAGACGGTGCTTCTCCCTTAGTGATGTTCACAAAGATCACGATGCCCTATGTGCTTTTTGTTACAACACCTTATCTCATCACTCAGTTTATCGGAAATATCAACAACTTTAACGTTATTTATTTCCTCACGGGCGGCACTCCCGCAACGCTTGATTACTATCAGGCAGGTATGACTGATCTGCTTGTAACATGGCTCTATAAGCTGACGGTAAACTCAAGAGACTATTGTTATGCGTCCACCATCGGAATTCTCGTATTTGTTATCTGCTCGGTTATCTCGCTTATAACCTTCCGTAATTCTCAGTCCTACAATAATGAGGAGGCGTTCCAGTAATGTTTGATTTGAATAGATCATATAAGGCACAGCAGAAATTTACAAACGGCTTTATACAGATACTGCTGCTTGTTCTGGGCATCATATGGATACTGCCTTTGTGCTGGGTCATTCTTACATCATTCCGTGAGGAGCCCGGTTCATACACAAGCTACTTCTGGCCCAAGGGCTTTACTGTAAACAACTATGTAAATCTCATAACCAAGGATCAGCAGTTCCACTTTACAAAGTGGTTTGCCAATACCTTTCTTGTATCGGTGATATCCTGCATAGGTTCTACCTTTGTTGTGCTTGCGGTTTCCTTTGCTCTCAGCCGTCTGCGCTTTAAGATGAGAAAGCCGATGATGAATGTTGCGCTTATTCTCGGAATGTTCCCTGCATTTATGTCTATGATCGCTGTTTATTACATACTCAAGGGAATGAATCTTCTGAGCAATCCTCTTGTATGTCTCACTCTTGTTTATATAGCAGGCGCAGGACTTCAGTACTATATTGCAAAGGGATTCTTTGACACAGTTCCCAAGGCTCTCGATGAATCCGCTTATCTTGACGGCGCAACAAAGGCGCAGGTGTTCTTCAAGATAACCCTGCCCCTTTCAAAGCCTATCATAGTTTATACTATTCTCACATCGTTTATGGCACCTTGGATAGACTATATCTTCCCCAGCATCATCTGCGGCTCGAATTACGACAGCTACACTGTTGCACTGGGAATGTTCAAAATGCTGGAAAGAGAATTTATCGGTGCATATTATACTCAGTTTGCGGCAGGTGCGGTGCTTGTATCCATTCCTATTGCGGCACTGTTTATTTCAATGCAGAAATACTATGTTGAGGGTGTTACAGGCGGTGCTGTAAAGGGATAATCACTATTGCCAAAATCCGGCAGATGTGGTATAATGCAGTAAGGGAGGAATGCTGTTTGGGAAAAAGGGTGACGATCCAGGATATTGCCGATAAAATGAAATTATCAAAAAGCACTGTTTCAAAGGCAATTTCGGGTGCTACTGACATAAGCGAGGAGACCCGTGAGAGCATTATGAAATGTGCCGCTGAAATGGGCTATTACATCAGTCCCGAGCGTATGCTCAGAAAAAAGAATGTGGCTGTGCTTGTGTATGCTATACATTACGGCACAAGCAGTCAGTTCGGCTATGAGATAATTGCAGGCATTCAGGCGGCTGCGGTTGAAAATAATATCGGTATGAATATAATATCCGTTACCGAGGATCAGGTCAATACGGGAAATTACGATCACCTTGTTATTAACAACGGATATGAGGGAATATTCTTTCTCGGCTTCAGACCGCACGTTGATTTTATCGAACGCAACAAGGGGCATAATCTCCCTATGGTGGTGCTGGATAATTATATTGAAAATCCCCTTGTTGCAAGAGTGGGCTGTGATAACGCTGACGGCATATCTCAGATAGTAAAATATCTTTACCGTAAAGGGCATCGAAAGATAGGTTTTATCGGAGGCGAAGCGGACAGCATCGTTACTGTGGAACGTAAGAACGCTTTCTTTTGCAATATGGCAGAGCTGGGACTGACTGTTTCCGACAGCACGGTGAAGTTTGGCCATTTTTCAGGCAGAGGGATAAAAAAGATCACTGTTGATATTGCCAAAGAGGGAGTGACTGCTATCGTATGCATCAGCGATGTGATCGCTTCGGCGGCTGTAAAGGAGCTTGTTAAGGCAGGCTACCGTGTTCCGCAGGATATAAGCGTCACAGGCTATGATAATCTTCCTGCTGCGGAATACTGCTCTCCTTCTCTCACGACCATAAATCAGAACAGGATCCACATCGGAAAAGCTGCATTCCATACAATGATGCAGCTCAAAAACGGAATACAGATCAGCTCTGTTCAGCTTCATACAAGCCTTGTGGAGCGTGAATCGGTGGCTGATATCAACTAAAAAAATAAATCGTATGAAACAGAGCGTGAGTTTTTGGCTTTCGCTCTGTTTCATTTTTTTGCAAAAAGCTCTTGCAATAATTCAGGAGGTATGGTATAATGAAATTATTATGGGTAAATGTTGCTGTGTTTTACGTTTGCCGATTATTTTCAATTTCTGTTAAAGGACGGTCGAATAATGAAAACATACGGAATTATCTGCGAGTACAATCCCTTTCACAACGGGCATATTTATCAGATAGAGGAAACAAAGAAGCAGACAGGTGCAACTCACATCGTTGCTGTTATGAGCGGAAACTTTGTTCAGAGGGGTGAGCCTGCCCTTATGGACAAGTTCAAGAGAGCTGAGATCGCTGTGAAGAACGGCGTTGACCTCGTTGTTGAAATGCCTGTGCAGTACAGCCTTGCTAATGCTGAGCTTTTTGCACGCTGCGGCGTTATGATGCTTGGCTCCCTCAGATGTGTTGAGGGTATTTCCTTCGGCAGCGAGTGCGGAAGCGTTGAGCAGCTCATTCAGTGCGCTGACGCTGTAAGAGAGGTCTCTACTCCCGAAAATCTGAAGCCCCTTTTGGAGCAGGGTATTCCTTTCCCTGACGCTGTTCATCAGCTTGTTTCCTACAAGCACGGCCCTCTGGTGGGAGATATCCTTAATTCTCCCAACAATATTCTTGCTGTGGAGTACATCAAGTCTCTGCAGATACTTGGTCTTATGGACAAGATCAAGCCCTTTACCATCAAGCGTGAGGGTGCGGAGCATGATTCCGACGATCACAGCTCCTCCATTGCCAGCGGAAGCTATATCCGCAGGCTCATTGACGATGGTGAGGACTTCTCCGCTTTCGTTCCCAAGGATACTGCGGACGCTATTGCTGAGTATGATGACAAGGAGCTTCTCTGTTGGTTTGAGAATTTCGAGAGAGTTCTTCTGTACCGTCTGAGAACTATGTCTCCTCAGGAGCTTGCTTCTACTCCCGATGTGGGTCAGGGTCTTGAAAACAGGATATTCCAGGCTGCAAGAGTTGCTACTTCTCTCGAGGATCTGCTCGACAAGATCAAGGTAAAGCGTTATCCTATGGCAAGGATAAAGAGGATCCTTCTGAACGCTCTGTTCGGTATCAAGACCGATGATATCAAGGTTCCGCCCATTTTCGGACGTATTCTTGCCCTTAATGACAGAGGCGCTGAGATACTCAAAATGGCAGGCTCACTCCCTGAGGACAAGCTCTCCATGCCCTTCAGCTCATCCCTCAAGGATTTTGTGGATATCGGCAAGGATAACAAGAATGTTATGCGCTCTGTTGCCATGACTACTCTTTCCAGTGATATCTACACCCTCGGCTCAAGAAATATCCGTCCCAGCGGAATGGATTTTACAAGCAAGGTCGCTTTTGACAAGATCGAGGGATTTGTTTCCGAGCTTCCCGAGGATATGAAAACCACTGCTATTTCAGGCACTCCCGAGGAGCTTGCAAAGATAAGAGCCGAGAGAGCAGTGGAAAAATCTGCTGCCGAAAAGAAAGCTGCCGAGGAAAATGCGGCTGAGGAAGAATCTGATACCGAGGTCAAGAACGATGACTAAGGAAAAGATCGACCGAATCAATGAGCTTGCCAGAAAATCCCGTGAGCAGGGTCTTACCGATGAGGAAAAGCGTGAGCAGACCGAGCTTCGCTTTGAATTTCGCAGGGGAGTTGTGGCAAATCTCAAGTCTCAGCTTGACAACATTGAGTTTGTTGACGATAAGGACAAGGACGAAAAATGATTTTAAGATACTGTCGGGTAGGTTTATCCGACAGTATTTTTGAATAGGGAAAGGACGGTTTCTTATGCCCGGTTTTGATATTTTCTCAGTGGATACGCCCTGCTATGCAGTGGACGAGAGACTTATTGAAAAAAATATGAGGATTCTCCGCAGCGTTTCGGAAAGGACGGGGTGCAGGGTATTGCTTGCTCAGAAGGCTTTTTCCATGTACGGTCTTTATCCGATGATGGCGCAGTATCTTGACGGAACCACTGCAAGCGGTCTTTATGAAGCAAGGCTCGGTTATGAAGAAATGAAGGGCAAAGAGGTCCATATTTTCTCTCCCGCATACCGTCCCGAGGAGTTTGAAGAGATCACAAAAATATGCGGTCATATCGTTTTCAACAGCTTTTCTCAGCTGAAACGCTTTTTGCCCATGCTTCAAAAGGCGGCTTCAGAGGGCAGGAAGATCGAATGCGGAATGAGGGTGAATCCCGAGTATTCCGAGATAGAGACGGAAATTTACAATCCATGTGCGGGAATTTCCCGTCTGGGAGTTAAGGTGGCAGACTTTGAGGAGGAATATCTTGACTCTCTCAGCGGTCTGCATTTCCACACTATGTGCGAGCAGGGAAGCGATGTTCTGGAGCGCACTATTCCTCATTTTGAGGAAAAATTCGGCAGGTATCTCCCGAAAATGAGATGGGTGAATTTCGGCGGCGGTCATCATGTTACAAGAGATGATTACGATATTGACAGGCTTGTTCGGGTCATAAGCTATGTTCAGGACAAGTACGGTATTCAGGTGTACATTGAACCCGGAGAGGCTTGTGCATTAAATGCGGGATTTCTTGTGGCAAGCGTTCTTGAGGTGTTTGAGAGCGGGGGATATTCCCATGCAATAATCGACGCTTCCGCTGCCTGCCATATGCCTGATGTGCTTGAAATGCCCTATCGTCCGAGGATAATCGGCGCAGGGGAAAGGGGCGAAAAGGCACACACCTATTTTATCGGTGCGGCGACCTGTCTTGCAGGTGATTCAATCGGTGAATATTCCTTTGACAAGCCCCTTTCTGTGGGCGACAGGCTTGTCTTCTGCGACATGGCTATTTACACTATGTGCAAAAACAACACCTTTAACGGCATCGGGCTGCCTTCCATATATCGCATTGATTCCGAGGGCAATGCTGTTCTTCACAAGAGCTTCGGCTATGAGGATTTTAAGTGCAGGCTTTGATGAGAGGGATTTATCATGATTTGCGTTATGGGTGATACTCACGGAGATTACGGGCGTTTTTCCCACAAGACGCTTCGTCAGCTTAAAAAGGGGGATTTCCTCATTATCTGCGGCGATTTCGGATT
Source organism: Oscillospiraceae bacterium (assembly GCA_018110855.1). GTDB lineage: Bacteria > Bacillota > Clostridia > Oscillospirales > Ruminococcaceae > Huintestinicola. The sequence goes on along the minus strand of JAGBFZ010000089.1, from coordinate 1,061 downwards.
TGTGTGGGACGGCTCGGACAGGGAACGTTCCATTCTTAAAAAAATCGGAGGAAAACGCTTTACCACGCTGTTTCTTGCAGGCAGCCACGATAATTACGATCTGCTGGAGAAATATCCCGAGGAGGAGCTTCTCGGAGGTCGGGGACGGCATATCTGCGGCAATCTGTATATGCTTTCCTCGGGTGAGGTCTTTGACATTGACGGGAAAAAGGCTTTCGTTTTCGGCGGCGGTCAGGCTTCTGACATTGACGCACGCATTGAAAACGACACCTGGTGGGAGCAGGAGCTGCCCGATGAGGAAAGGCTTGAAGAGGGCAGAAAACGCCTTTCCGAGCAGGGAGATCGGGTGGATTACATATTTACCCATGAGCCGCCTGCTTCCATTGCGGAATTTCTGGACATGGGCAGCTCCCGCAGTCTCCCTATGAGCAGGCTGAATATTTATTTCGACAAGCTCAAGGGCGAAGCGGATTTTAAAATGTGGTTTTTCGGCAAGCTCCATAAAAACAAGCTTGTTCCGCCCAAATATGCGGCTGTTTTTGATTAGCCGTATGTTTTAAAATGATACAAATGTGCCAAAATGATTTGTGAAAATTTGTTTATTCTGAGAATTGATTTTTGGAAACGAATGTGCTATTATTATATCAAGGACGAGGAATATGAATTACGAGGTTAAAAATGAGGGCATAATTCTTTTTGAAGAGCATATGACTCTTGACGATACTCTTGACTGCGGGCAGGCATTTCGGTGGGAGGCGGTTCCCTCCGATTATTTCCGCACCTACAAGGGCTTTTTCAAAAAAATTCCGCTGACGATCTCACAGGTTGAGCGTGACAGCGGAAAATTCATTCTCCACGGTGTTTCCGAGGAGGATTTTCTGAATATATGGTTCGATTATTTCGATCTGGGGACGAATTACGGCGAGCTGAAGCGGAGATTCTCCGAGGATGAGACCCTTGCTAAAGCCTGCACATATGCCAAGGGCGTAAGGCTTCTCAGGCAGGACAGTGAGGAGTGTCTTATCTCCTTCATTCTGTCCCAGAACAACAACATTCCCCGT
>JAGBFZ010000088.1 GCA_018110855.1 Oscillospiraceae bacterium | reverse complement strand
TCTTCTCCTTTCCGCAGGCGTTCCCTCCGTTTCCTCCGTTGACGGTACTCTTACTGTTAATCTGAGCGACCCCACAATTGAAAAGGCAATGAACTGGAGCTATGATCTTTATAACAAGGGTCTCGTTTTCGACCTTTCACTCTATGACTGGAACATTCAGCCTCAGTTCATGGGCGAAGGCAAGGAGCTTTTCTACATTGTAGGTTCATGGGACGTTCAGGCAAATCCCGATACATGGGCAACCTGCATTTCTCCCGAGAATCTGGGCTTTGCTCCCGTTCCCTCTCCCGCAGGCTCAGATCCCTATCAGTCCGCTACTCTTGACGGCTGGGTAATCTGCAAGGGCGCTGCTAACCCCACAGGCGTTGCTCTCTTTGCTGAGTGCACACGTCTTGCAAACACCAATGACGAGGCTATCGCTATCGGCGATCAGAAGATGAGAGATGATTACGGCTGGTCTGACGAGCTTATTGCAAAGAACAAGGAAATCAATCAGCTTGCTGAAAAGTATCCCGTTGTTGACCTTGCAACAGGCGTTTCCACCGATGTTGCCTCCCTCACCACAGACGGCGGCTCTGAGATCGGTCTGAGAGCTGCTTTCCACGGCTATGACTGGGCTACCACAAGAGAGGAGATCTCTGAAGTAGTTACCATGCTTGTTCAGGAAGCTGACGATCAGATCAAGGCTCTCGGCTGATAATCCGAACACCCGCTAATCTTGAATATAAAGCAGCGGCAGAGAACGAATTTCCGTATCTCTGCCGTTTTTTTGTATCCGCAGAAATTCGGTGATCGCAACGGAAAGGCGGAATAAAAGCAATAAAAAAGTTCCTCTGTTTCCGCTTGTGAAACAGAGGAACATATTAATTTTGTAAATCAGTATTTATCTGAAAGAGTAGCAACCATATCATGAGCCATTACATTAAGCTCGGTGGTTGCGTCCGCAACTGCCTGCATTGCTTCTCTGATAGTTGCAGAGCCTGTCGCACATTCGGTAACATTCTCATTAAGTGAGGAAACTGCCGACTGAAGCTTTTCAAGAGTGGATACAAGCATAGGAAGATTATCCGAATCAATGCTCTCAACAGAGGAGCAGAAGCCTACTACCTTTTCAAGGATATTTACCACAATGCCCGACATTGAAGCGGATTTCTGATTAGCTGAGTCAATGCTGTAAAGACTTGCATAGATATTTTCGATATCCGCAAGGAGATTGTTTGCAAAGCCGCTGACCTTTTCTGCGATCTGTGCCGTCTTGCCGTTATCCGCAGCTGTAATTACAGGTGCTGCTCCTCCCGAAGAGGATTTTGCGCATCTTATGCAGTTGGAGGGAACATTTCTGCCGGAGTAAACAGCCCATGCCATCTGGGCACAGGTATTGTATCCGCAGGCTCCGCAGTCGATCTTTTTGTCATAATCGCTTTTTTTGCCCAGCTTTGCATAAGCATCCTCAAGCTCCTTATCCGTAGGACGAGGCTCGGGCTTTCCGCTTGTTTCGTAATTTCTCATCAGGCTGCGGGGGTTGATACGGTCATCAAATATCTTGAACTGCTTGTCAAGACCGTTGAGAGAGGTCTTGCGGCGGTTTCTGGCGTCGATCTCCACCTCACGCATGATGGACTTGATCTCAAGCACATTCTGCTCATCCTCATTGCCGATTCCGCAGCCGCAGCCGCAGCCTCCGCTGCAGGAAAGAGCCTCGAACACCTGAGGATGACGGTGAGAGGGCAGCTCACAGTACTGATCAAGCTCCTTGTAAACATTCTGTGCACCATCGGAGCTTATTGCCACGATATCGGGCATATTGATAGCGAGATTCAGCTTGAGTCCTCCGGGAACGGGGAAAATTCCGCCGAGACAGCCCTGGACCTGATCGTCAAAATCGTAAAGCTCTCCTTTTTCCACATTCTTTGTGAAGTCCACCTTCTTGCGGCGGAAATATTCCTTTAATCTCTTGAAGGTGATATTATATTCCGCATGACCCGTTGCGGAAAACTCCAGCTTCATTGCGGGGCAGGGAGAAAGCACAGCAACAGCGTAATTTTTCTTGATAAAGTCTCTTATGTAGATAGCCTCGCAGGAAACAGGGCTGTGAACGGGAGAAAGCTCCTTGGTATCATCAGGGTGATAAACCTCCATGTACCTTACCACAGCGGGACAATGCTGGGAGATAACATTCTTGGCATTTCCCTGCTCGATCGCTCTTACATAGCCCCATGTGCAGATATCTGCACCGTAGGAGCCGTCGTAAACGCCGTCAGCACCGTTCTGCTTGAACCATTTGAGCACAGACTGCCATGTTCCGGGGAAGGCTGTCTTGATCGAAGGATGAGCGATAACGATGATCTTTCTCTCCTTGAGATCCTTGAAGAATTTGTCGGTATCATCCTCATAATCTCTTGCCTTTGCCTTGCAGACCTTGACACATTCACCGCAGGCAATACATTTTTCATTGTTTATTACGGTGACAGCTCTGCCGTCTTCAAGAATCTTTACGGAATTAGCTTCGGGGGATGGGCAGACCCTGATACAGGCATTGCAGCCTATACACCTTTCCTCGTTTACTCCGATAAGCTCTAGCATCAGATATACACTCCTAACGAATACGCCGAGGCGCAGAATTTTCTTATTCAATTATATCAAATTTATTTAATAATTTCAATAGATATTTAAAAAAATATTATCCACACAAGAAATTTATACATTTTGAAAGCATTTTATTGATAAAATCAGTAAAAATACACAAATTTTTCTCCCGATCACAAACCATGGATGTTAACATCCGTATTATTTTTCCGCTGCAGCCGGCAAAGTAACCGGTGACTGACTTATATAATATTGACAACAAGCGGTTTATATTGTATTATTTGAGTATAACAGCAATGGAAAAGGAGCGAAAAATATGCGGACAGATTTTCATTCTCATATTCTCCCCTGTATGGATGATGGTGCTCAGTCGGCGGAGGAAGCTGTAAAAATGCTTGCTCTGCTCAAAGCATCGGGAG
>JAGBFZ010000087.1 GCA_018110855.1 Oscillospiraceae bacterium | reverse complement strand
GGTATGCCTGCTGATTTTCAGCTCGGTTTTCGACTACTTTAACGGCAGATATATCGACAAGCATCAGGGCGAGAAATGCGCCGTTCTGGGCGTTGTTGTTTCCTGCGTCGTGAATCTCTCCATTTTGGGCGTTTTTAAATACAGCGGAATGATCGTTTCGGGAATAAACAGCATTTCGGGGCTTGCTCTGCCCGTTCCCGAATTTCATCTGCCCATCGGTATTTCCTTCTACACCTTCCAGTCAATTACCTATGTGGTTGACGTTTATCGGGGAAAGGCAAAGGCTCAGAAGAATTATTTCGGCTATCTGCTGTATCTTTCCATGTTCTTCCAGCTTGTGGCAGGCCCTATCGTCAGATACAGCTCCGTTGCCCGTGAAATAGAGAACAGAGATATCAAGATAAGCGAGTTCCATCAGGGAATAAACCGCCTTATCTTCGGTCTGGGAAAAAAGGTGCTTATTGCAAATTCGGTCGGTATGCTTGCCTCCGAGCTGCTCACCTTTGACAAAGCCCCCTCCTCCGTTCTTGCGGCATGGGCAGGCGTTATTATGTATTCCTTGCAGATATACTACGATTTCTCGGGATATTCCGATATGGCAATAGGTCTTGGACTGATGTGCGGCTTCCATTTCCCCGAGAATTTCGAGCATCCCTATGTGTCCTCCTCCGTCACCGAGTTCTGGCGCAGATGGCACATTTCTCTGGGAACATTCTTCCGAGATTACGTTTATATCCCCTTGGGCGGCAACAGAAAGCACCAGCTATTAAACATTGCCATAGTGTGGTTCTGCACAGGACTGTGGCACGGCGCAAGTTGGAATTTCATCATCTGGGGACTTTACTTCGGCGTTCTTCTTGTTATCGAAAAAACCTTCCTGCTGAAGGTGCTTGACAAGCTGCCCAAATTCTTCGGACATCTCTATCTTCTTATCGCCGTGATATTCGGCTGGGCAATATTCTATTTCACCGATACCGCACAGCTTTCCTCCTGCGTAAGCGCAATGTTCGGTGCAAACAGTCTTGCTCTTACGGATATCCTCACCGTTTCAAAGCTGAAGGGCAGCCTGTGGCTCATTATCGCCGCACTTATCCTCTGTATGCCCGTTTACAGCGTTGTCTCAAAGGCAGGGGAGCGGCTTGCAATGCAGTCAAGAGGAAAATTCCTCTTTGTGAGCCTTATCAAAATAATCGCCCTCGGACTAATAATGTTCCTGTCGGTCATTTCCCTTGTGGGCGATACCTATAATCCGTTCTTATATTTCAGGTTCTGACGACAGCTTTATTGAAGGGGAGATAGCTTTGGTATTATTGATCATTGACGCTCAGAAAGCCATAACAAACGAGTCATTATACCGCTTTGAGACCTTTGTTAATAATGTCAGGCAGCTTATAGATACTGCCCGTAAATGCGGCATTGAGGTAATTTTCATAAGGCATGACGACGGCTTGGGAGAGCCGCTGTCAAAGGGAAATGAGGGCTTTGAGATATATGATGGCTTAAAGCCGTCGGGCGGTGAAAAAATATTCGACAAGACCGTTAACAGCCCGTTCAGAGATACAGGTCTGCTTGAATATCTGAGAGATAAGAGCGAAAACACCCTTATCATAGCAGGACTTCAGACGGATTACTGCATAGACGCAGCCGTTAAATGCGGCTTTGAACACGGCTTTCGGATAATCGTTCCCGAATATTCAAATTCCACCTTTGACAATGAATTTATGACAGCAGAGCAAAGCTATAAATATTATAACGAGTTCATGTGGAACGGCAGATATGCCGAATGTATTTCTATGGCTGAAACGATTCGTATTATGGACAGGAAAGGCTGTAATAAATGAAAGAATCCAAAGAAAACAAAAAGCCCGTTGTAAAGGGCAAAAAAATCTACAAGTCTCAGCCTGTTTCAAAAAAGAAGCGGCTTACCGAGGCGGAAAAGGTCTATAAATCACGTCACGCAGTGTTTGAAAGAGTGAGCATTATCCTGTTCCTTGCGGTGCTGTTTTTCACAGGGCTTTGCCTTGTGTTCCTTAAACGTCCCGATTTTTCCGAGTCGGAGAAGCGTGAGCTTGCCAAAAAGCCCGAGCTTACTCTCGAAAGCTACCTTGACGGCAGCTTTGCGGATAAATTCACCGCATATTTTTCCGATACCGTTCCTTTCAGAGAGGAAATTGTGGATCTCTGCGCCGAATACAACAATTTAAAGGGTATCAGCGCACCCAAATTCTACGGAAATGTAAATGTGGTCGCCGATGATGAGGGCAACCTTATCGGAGAGGAAACTGCTGCCGTTTCGGAAACTCAGCCTGTTATTTCCGAGACTGCTCCCGCTGAGACAGCTTCTGAGGGAGAGGTGACATCTGCCGTGTCCGAGACCTCCGCCCCTGAGACGACTGTTTCCGAAACAGAGACCACCGAAGAAGAGGAAGTGGAGAACATTGCCGATTTTGCAAATAACGGCATTGTTGTTGACGGCGTAAAGATGTACGGCGACAATGCGGGCGTTATGCTTTTCGGCGGCAATAAGAAGATGGGCACACGCTATGCGGAGCTTATCAGCCGCTATAAGGAAGCAATGGGCGAGGATGTGAATGTTTATAATATCGTTGTTCCCACCTCTGTTGAGTTCTATCTTCCAAAGAAATTTCAGAAATACAGCTCCTCCGAGAAGGACGCCATCGACCATATCTATAACAGCTACACTGCCGATGTTATCCCCGTTGACGCCTATTCGGAAATTGCCGCTCACACCGATGAATATATCTATCTGAGAACCGACCATCACTGGTCTCACAGGGGAGCGTATTATGCATATGCCGCTCTCGTAAAGGCAATGGGCGAAACTCCCAAGGAAATTGACAAGGACTATGAGGTTCGGGAAATCGACGGCTATGTAGGCTCTCTCTACGGCTACACCAACGACCCTATTCTGAAAAACAGCCCCGAGCTTTTCACCTATTACAAGCCCAAGTCGGATTACAAGACCTATTACTATGATTACGATACCTTAAAGCCCAAGGGACAGGGAACTCTTTTCTATGACAATGTAAGCCCCGGCTATGCATACGGCGTGTTTATCGGTTCCGATGCGATACACACTCAGATCGTTACCGAAAACAACACAGGCAGAAAGGTCTGCGTTTTCAAGGAATCCTACGGAAATGCTTTCGTACCCTATCTTGTGGACAGCTTTGACGAGATATATGTTATTGATATCCGCTATTTCGGCAGAAATGCAGTAGAGTATATGAAGGAAAAGGGTATCACCGACGTTATCTTCATAAACAATGCCTTTGCGGCAAACACAAGCTCTCTTATTGACGGCATTGAGCGGCTTTTCACCAATCCCTACGGCACTCTCGACGAGCAGAAGATAGCCGCAGTTCAGCCCTATTATGCAACCTCCGAGACCACCGTTCCTGCGACAGAGACAGCTCCCACAGCTGCTTCGGAAGATGCTCCCGCAGAAACCTCAGCTCCGACGGAGACTGCTGCCCCCGTAAATTCGGATAATACCAACGAAAACGGGGTGAGCGGCTGATGTATGCGGACTGCCATCTTCACACAAGCTTCTCGGGAGACAGCGATACTCCCCCGAGAGAGCAGATAGAAAAGGCAATTTCTCTCGGAATGAAGCGGATATGCATAACCGATCATCACGACTATGACGTGATATCGGATATTGATTTTGACCTTGATTTTCCGAAATATTTTGAGGAGCTGTCAAGGCTCAGAGAGGAATACAGAGACAGGATAGAAATATGCACAGGGGTTGAAATGGGCTTGCAAAGCCATATTTCGGGGTATCTTGAGGAGCTTTCTCTGAAATATCCCTTTGATTATATCATAGGCTCGGTGCATTTTGTTGACGGGCTTGACCCCTATTATGACGAATATTTCGACACTCACAGGGATAATGCTTATGAGCGTTTTTTTGAAGTCACCCTTAACAGGATAAAAAAAATAAGCTCCTTTGATTCCCTCGGGCATCTTGATTACATTGTCCGCTACGGCAGAAAACATGGGCTTAGCTATTCCTACGGGGAATTTGCGGAATATATCGACCCCATTCTGAAGGTGCTTATTGAAAAGGGCAAGGCTCTCGAGTGCAACACAGGCGCTCTTGCAAGAGGAATGACAGAGCCTAATCCATGCAGAGAGGTTTTTCTGCGGTACAGAGAGCTTGGGGGAGAGATGGTCACTCTCGGCTCGGACGCTCATTCTCCCGATTCGGTGGGATCTGCTTTTGTTACAGCGGGTGAAATGCTCAGAGCCTGCGGCTTTAAGTATTATGCGGTTTATAGGGAGAGAAAGGCGGAAATGATGAAGCTGTAAAAAATCTCCCGCTTGACAAGATCGTATTTATCTGTTATAACAAAAAAAGAAGCAGCCGTATTGACGGTGTGCCTCCAAGATACGGTTTTATGTATCTAATACTAATAACCAATTAACCTATGGACAAAATACGGCGGCTATAATACGCCCACTCTGCGTCAAACTCCCTTGC
>JAGBFZ010000086.1 GCA_018110855.1 Oscillospiraceae bacterium | reverse complement strand
GCTGTCTCACAGGTTCGATGACCCCAAAGCAGAAAAACGAGATATAGGCACAGCTTCAAAGCGGCGAGCTTTCAGTTGTGACGGGAACTCACGCCCTTATCTCCGAGAGCACCGAATTTAACCGTCTGGGACTTGTCATTACCGATGAACAGCACCGCTTCGGCGTAAATCAGCGAAAGCTTTTTGCAATGAAAGGGGAGAAGCCCCACAAGCTTGTAATGTCCGCCACACCCATACCCCGAACTCTTTCGCTGATAATCTATGGCGACCTTGACATATCCATAATCAACGAGCTTCCCAAGGGCAGACAGCCCGTTGAGACCTATGCGGTAACGGGAAAGCTTCGCAGCAGGGCACTTGGCTTTGTGAAAAAGGAGTTTGATGCAGGCAGACAGGGCTACATTGTCTGCCCCATGATAGACGAGAGCGAGGACGGCATCGGAGAGGTACAAGCGGCAAAGGCATATGCGGAAAAAATTGCCTCGGGGGAGCTTAAAGGCTATACCGTAGGGCTTCTTCACGGCAAAATGCTCCCCGCCGAAAAGGACGCTGTAATGGCGGATTTCAAGGAGGGAAAAATCCAGCTTCTTGTCTCCACCACAGTTATTGAGGTTGGCGTGGACGTTCCCAACGCCACTGTTATAATGATAGAAAGCTCCGACCGCTTCGGACTTTCCCAGCTTCATCAGCTGAGAGGACGTGTGGGCAGAGGAAAATACAAATCCACCTGCATACTTCTAACCGACAACGCCACCGAGGAAACCAGAGCAAGGCTAAAAATAATGTCCACCCTCCACGACGGCTTTGCCATAGCCGAGGAGGACCTTAAAATGCGCGGCGGCGGAGACTTTTTCGGCAGCAGGCAGAGCGGACTTCCGCCCCTGAAAATTGCCGACCTTTACAGCGACAGACAGCTTCTCGGAGAAAGCTCCCAAGCGGCAAAACAGCTTCTGAGCGCATCTCCCGACCTTTCAGAATATCCGATACTCAAAGAAAAGGTACTTGCTCTCATAAATGAAAACGGCTCGGAGGGAATGAACTGATAATTGGAGGACACCAAAATGACCATAATATTGCTTCACGGAATGGGACAAAACGCATCAAGCTGGAATGAGACTGTTTCCTTCCTGCCCTCGGAGATATCCGCCGTCTGCCCCGAGCTGAGCGATTTTTTTACAAAGGGCGAATGTTATTATTGGTTCTAACGATTCAAAACTTGGAAGCTTAAAAGAGTTAATTGTGAGATTTGGAGATAAATTTATCCTGCAATTTGGTATTAGTATTAAATAAGCTTTTTGGAAATTATCTGACAATATACGAAAGGCATTAAAGTTTATGGATGCAAATCTTTATGTAAATGGTTATCACTTTTTGAATGATTGGTGTAAACACTTTGGTCATCATAATGATCCGAAAAACGGAATTGTCTATTTTAATAACGGTATGAGTAATTGTTTATACGATGAAAAGCCTGATCCGGATGAGGACTGGGAATACCCAAACTATAATTTTGATATCCATATAAATCATGAGATTTATATGGATATAATCGGAAAGCAATCAACAGATGAAGAATTTATTGATCAAATCAAT
>JAGBFZ010000085.1 GCA_018110855.1 Oscillospiraceae bacterium | reverse complement strand
TAGGGATTGTGACTTGCAGAGATCATAATGCCGCAGTCAAAATCATCAGTGCGCACAACATAGGAAACGCAGGGTGTGGTGGTAACGTGCATAAGGCTCACGTCCGCACCCGAAGCGGTAAGTCCCGCCACAAGGGCATATTCAAACATATAGGAGCTTCTGCGTGTGTCTTTGCTTATGACCACCGAGCAGCGGTGATCCTTTCCATAATAGTGACCGAGAAAACGACCTATCTTAAAGGCGTGTTCAACAGTAAGAGTCTTGTTGGCTTCTCCGCGAAAGCCGTCGGTTCCGAAATATTTTGGCATGGTAAATTCTCCATTCAGATATATTTTATGGTATATTTTATGACTATTCCGATTTTGTGGTGAAAAAACCCACAAGAATAATTTTATCATTTTTTTACTTATTTGTCAACAACATATACGCCGAAAAAAATAACAATACGATTACAGAACTGCCACAAAACGGTACAGCGATTGACAGCGTATTTTTCGGGTGATATACTAAAAGCAAAGCATATCACAGGGGGACTTCAAATGAAAAAGATATCACTTATTCTCATCTGCCTTTCGCTTTTTCTCACCGCCTGCGCAAATGAGACAAAAGAGCCTGAGGAAACCGATATAGTTGAAACCTCGGAGACCGTAAAAACAGTCACCGAGATATCCGAAACATCATACGAACCCGTTTCGGAAACAGCAGCCGAAACAGAGGTCAAAACAACAAAGCCCGAGATCATAGACGACAGGGAGCCTGTTCCCGAGGGCTTTACAGCTGCCCTTGATCTGAAAAAAATTGCGGACGAGGGATATCATGTCGGCAGCTATGCAGTTTCGGGGAGCGATATCCTGCTTGTGAAGTTTAACTATGACCCGAACAGGGGCGATGAAATAAAGCCGCCTTATATGCTGGGCATATCCTTAACGGATAAATCGCAGCTGTTTCGTATAGACGCACCATCATCCGACTGTTACATTGATCTTATCGAAAATATAACGGACGGAGAAAAGTCTGCCTGCGCAGCTTTGTGTAAAATCGGCGGCGAAAAGGTATCTCTCATAGAGCTTGACAAGGACGGCAATTACAAAATAACCGAGGGCATGGGAGAGGACGATATCGTTTATTCATGGGGAGAAAGAGCCGTTAAAAACTCAAACGGCAATATTGTAAACGCTCTTGATGGGAGCCTTCTCTGCGTCCTAACAGGAGAGGAGACCGAGGAGGATTCTGTAAAAAGCAAAATTTTTCGCTTTGATATGCCCATTGATGAAAACCGATTTATTTTTCAGAAGCTTGGCTATGAATGGGCTGAGAGCGTAGGCATTTACGATTTTGAAGCAAAGGATATCACTATTCTCTCTGACAGCATGGATACCGCACCCTTAGGTATTCATAACGGAACTATATACACCCTTGACTGCTTTGACGGAGTAGGGGAGAATATCTATACCTATGACCCCGTAACCCTTGAAAGAAAGCATTTCTGCGGCTCACCCTATGAGCTTCAGCAAAACGATATGCTTTATTATAAAATGCCCGAAAGCGGAGATTTTATTGCGGCATTGTATTCGCCATGGT
>JAGBFZ010000084.1 GCA_018110855.1 Oscillospiraceae bacterium | reverse complement strand
GCTGTTATGAACGGCGTTGACGCTATCCTCTTCACAGGCGGTATCGGTGAGAACGACGCTGCTATCCGTGCAGGTGTATGCAAGGATATGGATTACCTCGGAATCAAGATAAATGACGAGGTAAACAACTCCACAAGAGGCGAGCTCAAGCGCATTTCCGCTGATGACAGCAAGGTTCAGGTCTGGGTAGTTCCCACCAACGAGGAGCTGCTTATCGCAAGAGACACTCTTGCTCTTATCAGCAAGTAATTTCAAAGAGTTTATCTGTTCGCCTCGAAGCTGCGGCTTGCGGGGCGGATTTTTTTATAAAAATTATTGCATTTTTCTGCGGGATATGGTAAAATAATTTTATTATATGATTCGGATACTTTGGCAACAAATTCAAAGTTTTCAAAACCCCGGTGAAAGGAAGATCATTAACGTGGCTGATAATAAAGAAAATATGTATAAAAAGAAAAATGCCGTTAGCAGGGACAACCGTCCGCAGTTCCCCAAAAGAGCTGTTATTACGGGTGGTATGCCCTACGGCAATAAAACGCTTCACTTCGGACACGTTGGCGGAGTGTTCGTGTTTGCGGACGTTTATGCACGATTCCTGAGAGACAGGATAGGCAAGGATAATGTTATCTTCGTTTCGGGTACCGACTGCTACGGCTCTCCCATTGCCGAGGGTTACAGAAAGGCAAGCGAGCAGGGCTTTGAGGGCACTATCCGTGACTATGTTCAGCGCAATCATGACGCTCAGAAGAAAACTCTTGAGGATTATGATATTAGCCTTGACCTTTTCGGCGCTTCGGGTCTGGGCGAGACCGCAGAGTGGCACAACAAGGTCTCCGACGCTTTTATCAGAAAGCTTTACGAGATGGGTCATCTGAAAAAGATATCCACCGCTCAGTTCTATGATGAAAAGGCGGGGATGTTCTTAAACGGCAGGCAGGTTGTGGGCAAATGCCCCGTTCAGGGCTGTCAGTCGGAAAAGGGCTATGCGGACGAGTGCGACTTAGGTCATCAGTACAATCCCGTTAATCTTATCGACCCTAAAAGCACCATTACGGGGGAAACTCCCGTTATGAAGGACGTTGTGAACTGGTACTTCAAGCTGCCCGATTATAATACTCTTCTCAAGGAAATGGTTTCGGACATGGAGGGACAGGATAATGTCCGTCCCGTTGTGACAAAGACCATCAAGGAATTTCTCGAGACTCCCGTTATCTATATAATGAACGATTTCATGGACGTTTACAAGGAGCTTGCTCCCAAAATGGCAGAGCATGAGCTTATCGAAGAGCCGAAAAAGACCTCCTTTACCATTGCGTTCAAGGAGCTTTCCGAGCGTGACGAGGCTTGCAGGCTCTTGAATGAGAGACACGTCCGCTTCCGTGAGGGCAAGACTCTTGTTCCTTTCAGACTTACGGGAAATATCGAGTGGGGCGTTCCTGCTCCCGAGCTTGAGGGGGAAAAGGACCTGACAGTTTGGGTATGGCCCGAATCCCTGTGGGCACCTATCTCCTTTACTGTGGCATATCTTGCGTCGAAGGGCCGTGACACCGAGGAATGGAGAAAATTCTGGTGTGACCCCGAGGCTAAGGTTTATCAGTTCATCGGACAGGACAACATCTATTTCTACGGCATTGCCGAGCCTGCAATGTGGATGGCTTTCCAGAATGAGGACCTTGACAAGATGTCCCCCTCGGAAACGGGAGAGCATCTTACAATGCCTGTTCTTGTGGCAAATCACCACATTCTGTTCCTTGACAAGAAGGCTTCTTCGAGCGGCTCCGTAAAGCCTCCCATGGCGGCAGAGCTTTTGGATCACTACACCGCAGAGCAGCTCAGGATGCACTGGCTGGGTCTGGGTCTTGGAATGAGGAGCGTAAGCTTCCAGCCTAAGCCCTTGAATCCTCTTGCAAAGGCGGAGGACAGCGATCCTGTTACAAAGGAAGGCTTCCTGCTTTCAAATGTGTTCAACCGTGTTATCCGCACCTGCTTCTATGATGTTCAGAAATATTATGACGGCGTGATGCCTGTGGGAGCGGTCTCCGAGGACATTATGGCTGAGTCGGAGAAGGCTGTGCTTGAATACGAGAGATTTATGTACAAGACCGAGTTCCATCAGGTAACATATGTGCTTGATTCCTACATCAGAAAGGCAAGCAAGTATATGGCTAAGGCGAAGAATGAAGCTGACAAGTCGGACGATGACAGCGCACGCAGGCAGTATCTGATCGACACCTTCCACATGATAAAGACTGCAGCAGTTCTGCTTCACCCCCTTGCTCCTCAGGGCACTGAGATGATAAGGGAATACATGGAGCTTGACGAGACACTCTGGAGCTGGGACAATATTTTCAGCACCCTTTCCGAGCTTCTCGGAAACGAGGGGCACAAGCTGAAATTCTTAGAGCCGAAGGTGGATTTCTTCAAGAGACATCCTTCTCAGTTCAAATCTGAATAATTTGTATTATCTGACGGCAGAGATATTCTTTGCCGTCATTTTTGTGGATAATCACCAAAATCAAAGGGTGATATCACTTGAAAAATATCACGGAAAATGACGGGAACTATTGCAATTTTATTACAAATATGGTAATATAAATATAAATATGCAAAACTTTTTGATATTTGCATATAAATTTATTCCGTGAAAGGACGGGGATACATATGTGGAGTATTTCAATGCTTAAAGAAAAAGCCAAGCGAATGCTCAGCGGCTATTACTGGGTCGCTCTGGTGGCGTCGCTTATCGTTATGATCCTGGCAGGCGGGCTTCTGAGTCAGTACAAGTCCGAGAATGTGGATCTGAACGAGGCTCTTAACGACTATGCAAACAGCGCAGCCTTCAATTCCGGTGATTTCGATTTCAGCACCGAAGAGGGCATATCCGATTTTATCAATGAATACAGCGGGGGCAGCTCTTCTTCGGGAAACGCCGGCAGTGCTGATTCCGATGCTGTCCTTGAACAGTTTGAATCTATTTTCGGTGATATCGACAGCATGGATGCTGAGCAGCTTGTAACAACGCTTGTGGTTACGGTTCTGGTCATCGTGCTGCTGTCAATCCTGTTTACATTCCTGTACAGCCTGCTGTTTGCAAATCCGCTTACCGTAGGTCACAACCGCTTCTATCTTGACGCAAGAATGGGCAATGCTCAGGTGAGCAATATTTTCAGTCAGTTCGGCGGCGGCAAATTCGGCAACACTGTCAAGACAATGTTCCTTTATGATTTTAAGCTGTGGCTGTGGGGACTTCTGGGTATGATCCCCTTTATCCTCTTCGGTGTTTCCATAGTAAACACTGTTTCGGGTGCAGGCAATATAAACGAAAATGATTTTGATGCTGTAATGTCTCTGGGCATGGAGATACTCGGAAGCTTTGTGCTTGCGTGCCTTGGTTATGTTATTTTTATTATCCCTCAGATCATCAAGAGACTTTCCTACACTCTCGTTCCCTATATTCTCGCTGAGAATCCTCAGATGCCTCAGAAGAGAGCCTTTGAGATAAGCGT
>JAGBFZ010000083.1 GCA_018110855.1 Oscillospiraceae bacterium | reverse complement strand
TTGAACTGACGGATAGATGTAAAATTCTTCTTTCCGCAGTTGGGGCACTTGATATCGTGCTGCTCGATGAAATCAGCCATCTGATCGTTTGTCCAGCCTGCGGGATTTGCATCGGACTGGCTTTCGATGAGCTGGTCTGC
Source organism: Oscillospiraceae bacterium (assembly GCA_018110855.1). GTDB lineage: Bacteria > Bacillota > Clostridia > Oscillospirales > Ruminococcaceae > Huintestinicola. The sequence continues at coordinate 3,402 of JAGBFZ010000083.1, read as the reverse complement.
ACGGTGACGGGTCTTGCACTCCTTGCAGTCCATGAGAGGGTCTGAGAAGCCGCCAATATGACCCGAAGCCACCCATGTCTGGGGATTCATAAGTATAGCGGAGTCAAGTCCAACATTATAGGGGCTTTCCTGAACGAATTTCTTGAGCCAAGCCTTTTTGATGTTGTTTTTAAGCTCAACGCCAAGAGGACCGTAATCCCATGTGTTTGCAAGACCGCCGTAGATCTCGCTGCCGGGGTAAACAAAGCCTCTGCCCTTGCAGAGCGCCACTATTTTATCCATTGTTTTTTCTGCTGCCATAAGATATACCACCTTTTATACATTCTTGCCAATAAGGCAATTTATATCAATAGTTATATTCTATTATATTCCATATGGGGGCTGTTGTCAAGTGATTTTCGGGGGCTTTAGGGAATTTTAAATCATTCTCCCGCTTTCGGCGGCAGGGCAATTAGAAATTTAATCTTCTTGCCCTCGTTTGCGAACATTCTCTCATGCTCGGTAATGAGATTGTCGGGAAGCTTTTCGGCGTGGAGATCTCTTGTGATATAGGTTATCTCCCAGCCGCATTCCTTGAAATATTCCACCGAATCTTCAAAAAGCTCATCATCATCGGTCTTGAAGCGAAGCTCGCCTTCGGGCTTTAAGATGTTCTTATATTGCTCCAGCTGCCTCGGGTGGGTAAGGCGGCGCTTGTTGTGCTTGCCCCTGTTCCATGGGTTGCAGAAATTAATGTAAATGCGGTCAACGGTGTCATTTTCCGCAAAAAGCTGCGAGATGTTCACGATGTTCATTCTCAGCAGTATAACGTTGTCGTGGGAGCGGTTCACAGCGGAAAACATACTCTCCACAGTGCGCCTGCCCACCGCAAGTATATCCGCCTTGATATCCGCAGCAATGATGTTTATATCGGGGTATTTCAGAGCGTGCTGCGCCGCAAAAACGCCCTTGCCGCAGCCAAGCTCCAGATATAGGGGACGGGAATTATCTCCGAAGGCTTCGTGCCATTTACCCTTCATTTCCTCTGCATTGTCTATGTAATAGGGGCAGGCGTCCAGTTCGGGACGCGCCCACTTTTTTCTTCTTATTCTCATTGGATATATCCTTTCAGTTTTTTGTAATTCTTGCCTTTGCAGTTATTTCGGATGCTGTAACGGCGCATACGGTAACTCCCTCAAGATCATTATCCTCAAAGGTGAAATCAAGCCCTGTCTGATGCCTCATCAGCATGGAAAGAGCGTGCTTCATTTCATCGCTGTCGGTAATGATACGGGCAATGCCCTGAGCCATTACGCTTTTGTAATCGCAGCTGTAGCCGCAGGCTTTTTCTGCTTCGGTTATCTCTCCGCCGTTGTCAATTTCGATGAACACATTAGGATTTTGACTTATAATATCAAGCCTTTTCCCCTCCTGCGCACAGTGAAAATAGAAAACAAAGCCCTTTTCAGTTATCTCATAGCCGAAATTCACAGGGGTCACATAGGGGATATTGTCAAGGCACATTCCCAGCCGCATTACCTTACATTCACCGAGTATGCGGATAATGCTGTCCCTGTCGGTTATTTCTCTGTCTTTTCTTCTCATCTTTTCACTCTCAACTCCCAGAACGCAACCGCTCCTGCGGCTGCCACATTTAATGAATCAACACCGTGGGACATGGGAATCTTAACGGTGTAATCGCATTTTGCGATGGTTTCCTTGGCAAGTCCGTCGCCCTCTGCGCCAAGGATTATGGCAAGCCTTTCCTCTGCCTTGAGCGCGGGATCATCAATGCTTACAGAGCGGTCGCTGAGAGCCATTGCCGCCGTTTTAAAGCCCATTTCCCGAAGCCTGTCCGTTCCGCTTTCGCTCCAGTCCTTGGGGACCTCGCCTATCCTCGTCCACGGGACCTGCAATATGGTTCCCATGCTCACCCTCACCGCTCTTCTGCACAGGGGATCGCAGCATGAAGGTGTGATAAGCACTGCATCTATATTCAGCGCCGCCGCCGAGCGGAATATGGCTCCGATATTGGTGGAATCCATAATATCCTCAAGCACTGCTATCCGCCTTGCGCCTTTGCATATCTCCTCGGGGGAGGGGAGTATTGGTCTGCGCATAGCACACAGCACACCTCTTGTCAGCTCAAAGCCTGCAAGCTCCGTAAGAACACTCCTTTCGGCGGTGTACACGGGGATATCCCCGCAGCGCTCAATTATTTCCTTTCCCTGCCCCTCAATGTGCTTCGGCTCCATCAGCAGGGAAACAGGCTCATAGCCCTCGTTCAGCGCAAGGCTTATCACCTTGGGGCTTTCGGCTATGAATATCCCTTTTTCAGGCTCAAGACGGTTTCTGAGCTGTGCTTCGGTGAGCCTTGAGAATACGCTTACCCCTTCCTCAGACAGGTCTGAGACGTGAATTATATTCGGCATTATAATAATTCTCCTTGAGTTTTTCTTTGATTTATTATACCATATCAACAATAAAATTGCAAAATATTTTATGCCGATTTTTTCAAAACCTGTTGAAATGCACAAATAAATATGTTATAATTATTTCATATATATGACTATTGATGTTTGTAAATTTTGGCAAACGTCTGAAAGGATCTTTGAAACTATGAGCTATAAAAACGAATTTATTAAATTCATGGCGGACTGCGGCGTGCTAACCTTCGGTGATTTCACCCTGAAAAGCGGCAGAAAGGCACCTTATTTCATCAATACGGGCAATTACAACACAGGTGCGCAGCTTGCACGTCTGGGCGGATTTTACGCTGACTGCATCAAGGAAAACGGCATTAAGGCAGAGTGCCTTTTCGGACCTGCCTACAAGGGTATTCCTCTTGCTTCCTGCGCAGCAATGGCTTTAGCTCAGAAATATAACATGGACGTGGGCTTCTGCTTCGACCGCAAGGAGGCAAAGGATCACGGCGAGGGCGGTCTTTTCGTGGGCAGACAGCCTAAAAAGGGCGAGAAGGTCGTTATCATCGAGGACGTTATGACATCGGGAAAAGCTTTGAAGGAGGTATATCCCAAGCTCAAGGACGCCGCCGATGTTGACATCACAGGCATGGTCATCACTGTTGACAGAATGGAAAAGGCTCTTGATACCGAACTTTCCGCCGTGGAACAGGCATATAAGGACTATGGCATCAAGGTGTATTCCATCGTAAATATCAACGATATCATCTCCGCTATCGAGGAGGGCGTTATCGCTGCAAAGAGACACATTCACCTCGACACAGCAACCGCAAACGCATTCGGCGTAGCCGACAAGCAGATTGTAAAGGTTCAGATTGACTCGGACGGCAGAAGCACAATCTTCGGTGACGTTGTAGTCAGAGTTTCCGACAAGTTCGCCGCTGCTATGCACGTTGACACAGACGAGTCCAATGCGGCAGGATGTGTTCCGGGTATGATG
>JAGBFZ010000082.1 GCA_018110855.1 Oscillospiraceae bacterium | reverse complement strand
TGTGATATGGCGCTGCGAGACTGTTTATGTAACCGAATAATGTGCGAAAGGACGATAGAAATGAATGAAAGAAACCTTACCCTGCTCACGGATTTCTATGAGCTTACCATGGGAAACGGATATCTTGAAAACGGACTTGCCGATACTGTCTGCTGCTTCGACCTTTATTTCAGAAAGGTGCCTGACAACGGCGGCTTTGCGGTGATGTGCGGACTGGAACAGGCTATAAGCTATATCAAGCAGCTTTCATTTACGACGGAGGATATTGAGTATCTGAGAGAAAAGAAGATATTTTCCGAAAAATTTCTGGAATATCTCAGCACCTTTCATTTTTCCTGCGACGTCTGGGCGATACCCGAGGGAACTCCCGTATTTCCCAATGAGCCGCTTGTTATTGTAAAGGGACCTGCAATTCAGGCGCAGCTTGTGGAAACGATGCTCCTTTTGTGCATAAATCATCAGTGCCTTATTGCCACAAAGGCGGCAAGGATAGTCAAGGCGGCGGACGGCAGACCTGTAATGGAATTTGGTTCAAGACGTGCGCAGGGCTTTGACGGTGCGATCTTCGGCGCAAGGGCGGCGTATATAGGCGGCTGCGCAGGAACAGCCTGCACCATATCCGACAAGGAAATGGGCACACCTGCGCTGGGAACTATGGCGCACAGCTGGGTGCAGATGTTCGACAGCGAGCTTGACGCATTCAGAGCCTATGCAAAATGCTATCCCGATTCCTGTCTGCTGCTTGTAGATACCTACAATGTCCTCAAATCGGGAATACCCAATGCAATAAAGGTATTCAATGAACTGAGGGAGTCGGGTCACGAGCCTGCGGGAATAAGGATAGACAGCGGAGATATCACTTATCTTTCGAGAAAGGCGAGAAAAATGCTTGATGATGCAGGCTTTCCCAATGCAAAGATATGCATCTCAAACTCTCTTGACGAATACATTATCCAGGATATACTGCGGCAGGGAGCATGCATTGACAGCTTCGGTGTAGGGGAGCGGCTCATCACATCAAGGAGCGAGCCTGTTTTCGGGGGAGTGTATAAGCTTACCGCCGTTGAAAAGGACGGACAGCTTATTCCCAAAATAAAGCTTTCGGAGAATGTGACCAAGATAACCACGCCCGATTTCAAGGAGCTGTGGAGATTTTACGACAATGCCACGGGAAAGGCGATAGCCGATCTTATCACCTGTTACGGGGAAGAGGTAGACGACAGCAAGCCATACACCATTTTCGACCCCGAGCATCCCTACAAGAAAAAGACCGTTACGGATTTCACGGCGAAGAAGCTGCTTGTGCAGATATTTGACAAGGGCGAGTGTATATATGAGTCTCCGTCCGCTACGGAGATAAGGGATCGGTGCAAAAAGCAGCTTGACACTCTCTGGAGCGAGGTCACGAGATTTGAAAATCCCCATGAATATTATGTAGACCTTTCAAAGAAGCTCTGGGATAAAAAGAATGCTCTTCTTAACGAAATGTCCTAATACTAATCTTCAATCAACCTATAGACAAATCCTCGGCTATAATAATTCCACTCTGCGTCAAACTCCCTTGCAAGGCGGCAAGCCTTGCTGCGGTCGTTTTCCTTGATTGGAATTATTCTATCTGTCGGCTTTGTCTATAGAACGATTAAAGATTAGTATAAGGCGTGTCACGGGTACGGACTTACTATACCGACCCTAAAATAATACAACAAAAAACCGCCCATACAGGACGGTTTTTTTATATCAAACTATCAAATTCAGAAATCGAAGGTCTCGGAAACTGTCATATCGGCAAGCCTTACGGAAACCATTCTTCCGCTTCCGATAATGTAAAGCACTCCGTCGGTAACGACTGCTCTTTCAAACTTGTAGCTGTCGTCGATATCGTTGTACTCGATAACACCCTTCTGAACAAATCCGCTCTCGTCATATCCGAAAACGTAATACTGATTTTTAACGCCGAACTCGTTCACGCTTGAAACGGGTATTCCGACTATCTTGTTTTCGGTATCGGTGAGCATTGCTTTTTTGTCGGTAACGGCAGGAGACTG
>JAGBFZ010000081.1 GCA_018110855.1 Oscillospiraceae bacterium | reverse complement strand
TCAGCCGCCATGCGAATAGTATCTTCGTTTGTTGAAATTATCCTTATGGCAGGATGATCGGTACAGCCCATGGGAACAGGCTTTTCGGGAAAATAGTCTGTTATCGCATAACGGGGAGTGTTCCGTAAAACGGTGAGCCTTTCACATTCGGAAACAGCCTCTCTTCTGAGCCTGTTAAGCTCCGAAGCGGGGATAGTGATGCCATCGTCAATTTCGCAGCATATCTCACCGCACTCAAAGGAAGTGCCGCCCAGCTTTGAAAGCTGCCTCTTCACATCCTCCGCAGTAAGGCTTCTGTTAACGGCAGTCTCGGGAACGGCACCCTTTATAATGTCGCATATCTCCCCCGAGGAAAATCCGAGAGAAACAGGCTCGCCCGACTTTGCAGCAAAGGAAAAGCATATCCTGCCGCTTTTTATTTCGTCCTTGTATAATGCAGCGAGACTTGGCAGCACCTTGTCGGCGGAAACAACGTCCTCCTTCCGCCTGTACCCGAACATATCCCTGCCCGTTTTGCCCGTTAAATACCCGTCAGTAAAGCCGCTGCGGGAGAAAACCGCCTCAAGCCGCTCCATATCCTCGGAAATATCACCCTCGCCGTCAGCAGCATGGCGAACAGCAGTCACCGCCGCCGCCACATATTCGGGACGCTTCATTCGTCCTTCTATTTTAAATGAAGCGCAGCCTGCATGGATAAGCTCATCAATATGGCTCACAAGGGACATATCCTTGAGAGACAAAGCGTAATATTCATCCTTTTTCCTGTCTGCGGAAAAGGGCAATCTGCACGCCTGAGCGCACTGCCCCCTGTTAGCGCTTCTCGAACCGATAAGAGCGCTCATGTAGCATTGCCCCGAAAGGCACATACACTGCGCCCCATGAACGAAAACCTCCGTCTCCATGCCCGTATCGCATATCCTGCGGATATCATCAAGTGAAAGCTCTCTTGCAGGAACTATCCTGCAAAAGCCTGCTTTTTTTGCCGCCATAGCCCCGAGAGGGGTATGAACGGTGATCTGAGTGGAGCCGTGACGGGGCATATGAGGAACTGCCATTTCCGCAAGATATGCAGCGCCCATATCTTGGATAATCAGCCCGTCAATGCCTATCTCAGCGCAGAATTTCACCTCGTTTACAAAATCCTCCGCCTCGCCGTCGAAAATAACAGTGTTCATGGCACGATATAGCCTGACTCCATGAAGATGACAGTATTCCGCAGCGGCTTTCAGCTCCTCATGGGAAAAATTGACGGCGTTTGCTCTGGCGGAAAAAAGCTTTCCGCCTGCGTAAATGCCGTCAGCGCCGCACCTGACTGCGGCATATATGCTTTCGAGACTGCCTGCGGGAGCAAGTACCTCGGGCTTGTGGGTGTTATTCATATATCGTTAATGCCTTTTCTTTCTGCTTTTTCTGTTCTGATGGGCGGGTGTCAAGTCAGCATTTTGTGAATTACCGCCATCATTCTGAGCTTCTGTGCCTGCTCCTCCGTCAACCCCTCCGTGTTCTGCTGTATCGGGCATTTCTTCGCCTTTACTGGCATCCGAGCCGCATCCGGCACTCTCGGCGGGAGCATCTTTCTTTTCATCGGAAGAGATGGTATTGTCATGCTCCATGGGAGCTTCCTCGGACGTTGCATTATCCTCCGACTTTATATCGGGAGCCGATTCCTTTTCGGATTCCTGCTTCTCTTCGGAAAGCATCACCTTTTCGGAAATATCCGTCTCCTCGGAAACAGCAGTATTCTCCTCCGCATAGATAGTCACCGCAGGAGTAATGGTGTTTTCCAGCACAAGCTGCTCGCAGTCATAAAGGGGAGGACGCTTTTTAAGTTCCTTTATCTCCTTTTCAAGAGCCTCTATCTTTTCGGAAAGAGCCTTGTTTTTGTCTGCCAGCTTTTCCTTTTCCTTGCGTGCCTTGGCAGTCTCCGACATATAGGTCTTGATCTGGGTGCGGATATTCTCAATGCTGTCGGCAGCCTTCTGAGCCTCGTCAAGAGAAGTGAGCGCAACGAACACAGCGGCGTTCTGAATGCCGAAATTGGGCTTTGCCTTTACTAAATCGTTTATTTCCTTGTCCACACGCTTTGCAAGAGAAATGAGATACTCGGGGGTCTCGTCGGTCTGGAGATTATACTCCTTGCCGCAGATAGTGACCTTGACTTTGTTTACACTGTTCATCTGTCCGTTCCTTTCGGCTTGAAATTTTTATTATTATTACAATTATAATGCATTTTTGCTGAAAATACAAGAGCTGAGACGGGATTATTTGTCATCGTCCCCGATGCCTGTCCCAAGACCCGATTGACCGTTGTCATCGGATCCGGAATTTTTGAGGGGATGGGCTTAGAGGAAAAATTATCAGCTGAGCTGCCTTTTTCATTTCAAAACCCCATTTTCCGACATATCTTTTTATTCTGATTATAATACATCGGCAGTCTTTTGTCAAGGAAAAAAGCCGCCTGCAATTTCCCGACCTCACCCGACCGTATTCGGGAAATAACAATTATATAAGAGCATTTTCATGTATATCCGTCAGTTATCCGCAAGTGATAAAAAAGATTTATTGCGCTGATGTGAGCTTTTTCGCACAAAAATAATGGTATTCTTTAACTATATATCGACCCGAAAAAATATAAAGAGAAAAAAGAAAGGAAGATAAAAATGATCACAAGGACGGAAAAAACGGGGGAGATGTCTCTTCGGACCGAGAACGCCTGCCCCCGTAAAGCGCAGGCGCAGACTGCAGCGGCAGTGCTGTGGGCAGTCATGGGCTTCATCATCGCCGAAATGAAGATAGGCGGAGCAGCGTCACCCTTCGGAGCGTCTCTTGCAGCAGCGGGAAGTCCCCTGTCGGCATGGACGGCGGTGTTCGGAATGTTCTGTGCATGGGCGGCGGCAGGTAGTCTCTGGAAGCATATCTCCGAGCTGTCAGCAGCAGCGTTTACCGCAGCATTTCTGTGGATATTCCGAAAAAAATGCACTCCGAAAATGCGGTCGCTTGCGGCAGGAGGAGCATATTTTATCAGCAGTGCAGCAGTGTCTGCCGCTAACGGCGGAGACTGGGTAATGTTTATCGCAGTATTTTTCAGAGCGGTGATGTGCTCGGGAGCGGCATACTGTCTCTGCGAGACAGTCAGAGCAGTAAAGACGGGCTTTTATTCCGAAGGAGTCGGAGGCTTTCGCACCGCCGCCATGGGAATTACATATATGCTCGGTATCTGCGCCCTCTGCTCTCCCGAGACAGGCTTCGTAAACTTAGGCAGGATAGCCGCAGGCTTTTTTGTTGCCGCAGCGGCAAGGAAATTCAGCTGTACAGGGGGAGCAGCAGTGGGAATACTGTCCGCCGCAGCATTTCTGCTTGCGGAGCAGTCTCTGGGCAGAAGCGGAGCAATGCTCGCCTTTGCAGGGCTTGTAACGGGACTGTATGCGGTCAAAGGAAAATATGCGGTCAATACTGCCTTTATCCTGTCCGCCTTCGGGATATCCGCAGCGGCGGGAATGCCCTCGGGAACTCCCGAATTTATTGCGGATACGGGAATTGCGGCGGCATTATACTGCCTTATCCCCGAAAGGCTCTATCTTCCTAAGCTAAACGGCATTTTCGCTTCTTCGGAAAAGAATGATATCCGTTCGGACAAGCTGAGATTTGCGGCAAAGGTGCTTGAGGAGGTAGGCGAGGATGTTCAGACAGCTGCGGAGATATTTATGCGCACTTCCGATAATTGTGCGCAGGATGCTTATTCGGATGTCAGGAGCAGTGTATGCGGCGCTGCTTGCTCACAGCGCGGGTGCAGCGCGGCTTGCGGCAGCCTTTCGCCTGACGGTCTTGAAAAATGCTTCAAAGCCGCTCAGAGCATTGCGGAGAAAAAGGGTAAGATCACTGCAAAGGAGCTGCCGTCGGGCTTTGAAGGCTGCTCGAAAAAAGCGCAGCTTGCTGACAGCTTCAGCCGTGCGGCGGGGGTGGGCAGGATATCCCGAAGAAGATCGGCATACCTGCGGCGATTTTTAGACAGCGCCTCGGAGCAGCTTTCCGCCTCCTGCGGAATGATAAGCGAGCTTTCGGAGGAAATGAACGATACCATGAGAGAGGACGAGGAGCTGTCGAAAATACTCCGAAGGCTGCTTGAGGAGGAGTTTACCGTCCGTTCCGCAGAGGTCTTGTTTGACAAGGAGCAGAGACCCTTCGCAGAGGCATATATCTGTCCCGACGAGGATTTTAAGGATATTCATCTGAATGACGTGACAGAACGCCTTGCCGCCCTTTTCGGAGTCCGTCCGGCAAGACCCGCAGTGACCTTCTGCGGAGAAGGGGATGACAGGCTCTGCCGTATCAGATGGCGGCAGGAGGGCAGATATGTTCCCGACTGCGAGATATCCGCAGAGGCTGCTGAGGGCTGCTGCGGAGACAGTCATGCCTGCTTTGAGGACGGCATGGGAAGCTATTACATAATTCTCTCCGACGGCATGGGCAGAGGGGGGAAGGCAGGCTCCCGCAGCACCCTTGCGGTAAATCTTCTTCGCAGAATGATGATAGGCGGAATGGGCAGCCGCAATGCGGTAAAGATGCTCAATGTGATAATGTCCGCCGCCTCTTCGGAGGAAATATTCACCACCGTTGACATATTAAAGACCGATCTCTATACGGGTGAGGGCAGGCTTATCAAGATGGGAGCGGCGCCCACAGCCGTCCTGACCCGTGAGGATGGGAGCAGCCCCGTTATGAGCATATACAGCGACAGCTCCGCCCCCGTGGGGATAATAAGCGGACTGCCCGTCACCGAGGAAAGGATAATGCTCGATGAAAATTCCCGTGTGCTCATGACCACCGACGGCATTGACATTACAAGCGCAGCCGTTGCAGCAGTGCTTGAAAATGACAGGCTCACCTGCGAGCAGATATGCGGCAGGATAATGGCAGCTGCGGACGAATACGGGGGAGACCGTCCCGACGACAGAACAGCCGCAGTTCTGAGGCTCTACAAGGCTTAATCGTTTTATTAACCATTTGTTTACAATTATATATGCTAAATACTGCAAAAGTGTTGTTATATTGCACAAAGGGAATGTAAGAAATAAGTGAGAATTGTAAAACTTTTACAACACCCCTTGTAATCTCATGCATAATCTGTTAAAATATTAAGTAAGATAAGCGGAGCTATTTTTTCCGCATCAAATAACCTGAAAGGTGGATATTTTCGGAATATGAGCAAAAACAGATCCTCTATCGGAGATTATGATTTTCCTCTTTTTGTTTTCCACGAGGGCAGCAACTGTGAGGCGTTTAATTTCTTCGGCGCTCACAAGGGCGTAAAGGACGGCAAAGAGGGAGTTTACTTCCGTGTATGGGCGCCAAATGCCAAGTCCGTTTCCCTGGTAGGCGATTTCAACAACTGGGACAGACGGAAAAACCCCATGTACCGCTTAGATGACCCCACAGTATGGGAAATTTTCCTTGAGGGCGTGGAGCAGTATTTTACCTATAAATACAGCGTTGAGACCTCTCACATGAGCATTGTGGACAAGGCAGACCCCTACGGCGCACACATGGAGCTGAGACCCAATACCGCCACAAAGTATTTTGATATTGACAATTACGAGTGGCATGACAAAAAGTGGTATGAGTACAAGAAAAAGACCAACATCTACAAAAGCCCCATGAACATCTACGAGGCTCACCTCGGCTCATGGAGGCAGTATGAGGACGGCTCTCCCTTTGACTATGTTAAATTCGCCCATGAAATGTCCGATTATTTAAAGGACATGGGCTATACCCACTTAGAGCTCATGCCCCTTGCGGAATATCCCTATGACGGCTCATGGGGCTATCAGGTAATAGGCTACTACGCTCCCACCTCCCGTTACGGAACTCCCGAGCAGTTCATGCAGATGATCGACATCTTCCATCAGAATGGCATAGGCGTTATCCTCGACTGGGTCCCCGCTCATTTCCCCAAGGATGCCGCAGGTCTCTTTGAATTTGACGGCGACTGCTGCTATGAATACAGCGACCCCCTCAAAAAGGAGCACGCCGCATGGGGAACAAGAGTGTTCGACTACGGCAAGGGCGAGGTAAGAAGCTTCCTCATTTCAAACGCCGTTTACTGGATAGAGAAATTCCATGTTGACGGTCTGCGTGTTGACGCTGTTGCTTCCATGCTTTATCTTGATTATGACAGACGTGAGTGGAGACCCAATAAGAACGGCGGACATGAGAATCTTGAGGCTATCGAGTTCTTACAGAAGCTCAATACCACCGTTTTCTCCAGAAATCCCGACGTGCTGATGATCGCAGAGGAATCCACCGCATGGCCTATGGTAACAAAGCCCGCAGATGTGGGAGGACTTGGCTTCAACTTCAAGTGGAACATGGGCTGGATGAACGATACCCTTTCCTATATGCGCACAGACCCCATTTACAGAGCGGGAGACCATGGCAAGCTTACCTTCTCCTTCTTCTATGCATTCAGCGAGAATTTCGTGCTTCCCATTTCCCACGATGAGGTCGTACACGGAAAGGCTTCCCTTTACGGCAAAATGAGCAGCGGCACCATGGAGGGCAAGTTTGCAAGCCAGAGAGCCTTTGCTTCCTATATGATAGCTCACCCCGGAAAGAAGCTCAATTTCATGGGCAACGAGCTTGCTCAGGTAATCGAGTGGAATTACGAAAAGGAGCTTGACTGGATGCTCCTTGGCTTCGAGACCCACCGCAAGATGAACGATTTCTACAGAGATCTTAACAATCTCTATAAGAATACCCCCGCCTTCTGGCACGATGATGATTCATGGGACGGCTTCAAGTGGATATGCGCCGATGATTATACTCAGAGCGTTATCTCCTTCAGACGAATCGACAATTCCGACCCCGAGAAGACTTCCGAGATAATCGTTGTATGCAATTTCGTTCCCGTTAAGCGGAGCGATTACAGGATAGGCGTTCCCTATGAGGGAACCTACGAGCAGATATTCTCCACCGACGATATCAAATACGGCGGCAGCGGAGAGGTGGACAACGGAAAGATCAAGGCAAAGGAATATTCAATGCATGGCTGCGATTATTCTATTTCCCTTACAATTCCCGGACTGTCCGCAATGTTCTTTAAGTATGTTCCCCCCAAGACCCGCAGGAAAAAGAGCGGCGAGAAGATAGACGTTACCGAGACAGCAAATGTCAAGGAAACCGCTTCGCCCAAAAAGAAGACCGCAAAGAAGCCTGCTGCAAAGACTGCAGCGGCAAAGGCAGCAGCGGCAAAGAAGCCTGCTGCAAAGACTGCAGCAGCGGAAAAAACAGCAAATACATCGGCAGAAGCTGCTCCCAAGAAACGAGGACGCAGACCAAAGACCGATAAATCAGCGGAATAAACCGCATTAAACCGAAAGGAAGGATTTTCAAGATGTACACTAAAAAAGAATGCGTCGCAATGCTTTTGGCAGGCGGACAGGGCAGCCGTTTGTATGCTCTTACACAGGATATGGCAAAGCCTGCCGTTCCCTACGGAGGAAAATACAGAATAATCGACTTCCCCCTCTCCAACTGCGTAAACTC
>JAGBFZ010000080.1 GCA_018110855.1 Oscillospiraceae bacterium | reverse complement strand
GAGACAGGGCATTATCAGCGGGGGAATGATCCCGAAAATTGACTGCTGCGTTGAGGCTGTCAGACGAGGCGTTAAAAAGACCTGCATTATTGACGGCAGAGTACCTCACTCTATTCTTATCGAGCTGCTTTCAAATGAGGGTATCGGTACACAGTTTGTATAAGCGGGTGTCATTTCCGAATTTTATTCATTACTTTTTTAACTTTCAAAGCAAGATAATATTGAATTTAAGGAGCTGATAAAAATGTCAACCATAGAAAAATTCAACGAGCACGTTATGCAGACCTACGGCAGGCTGCCAATTGTCCTTGAAAAGGGAAACGGCCGTGAAGCCGTTGACGAAAACGGAAAAGAATACATAGATTTCGGCAGCGGAATCGGCACAAACTCCCTCGGCTACTGCGACGAGAAATGGGCAGATGCCGTATGCGCACAGGCACGTTCCATACAGCACACCTCAAACTATTTCTATACTAAGGTGCAGGCTGATTTTGCAGATCGTCTCTGCGGCATTACAGGCTATAAAAACGTATTCTTCGGCAACTCGGGAGCAGAGGCAAACGAGTGCGCCATTAAGATAGCAAGGAAATATTCCTTCGACAAATACGGCAAGGGCAGGCACACTATTGTCACTCTTGTAAACTCATTCCACGGCAGGACAATCGCCACCCTTTCCGCAACGGGTCAGGAGGTTTTCCACAATTACTTCTTCCCATTTGTGGAGGGCTTTGTAAATGTTCCAGCCAACGATATTGAAGCTCTGAAAAAACTCATTTCCGAGGATAAGACCATCTGTGCGGTAATGTTCGAGTTCGTTCAGGGCGAGGGCGGAGTTAATCCGCTGAACAAGGATTTTGTGGAGGAGATCTTTAAGCTCTGCTCAGAGAATGATATCCTCACTGTTGCTGATGAAGTCCAGACGGGTGTCGGCAGAACGGGAACCTTCCTCGCTTCCGAGCAGTATGGCGTTAAGCCCGACATCACATCTCTTGCAAAGGGTATTGCAGGCGGCGTTCCCATGGGTGCCTGCCTTGCTTCTGAAAAGTGCGCAGATGTTCTTGTTAAGGGCACTCACGGCTCCACCTTCGGCGGCAATCCCATTGCCTGTGCAGGTGCTAATGCTGTTCTCGACAGAGTTACCGAAAAGGGCTTCCTTGAGGAAGTTAATAAAAAGGCTGAGTATTTCAGAAGCAAGCTTTCGGAGATACCCGAAATTGACGGCGTTGACGGCTTAGGTCTTATGCTCGGCGTAAGGCTCAAGACCAAAAAAGCAGCGGATATCCTTACTGCGGCTGCCGAAAAGGGTCTTCTCATTCTCACCGCAAAGGAAAAGCTCCGTTTCCTGCCCCCTCTCACCATCACCTATGAGGAAATTGACAAGGGCATGGAAATTCTCGGAGAGCTGCTGGCATAACTGTAATTGGATTTTAATCTGCGGCTGATTTGATATTAATTTATTGACGGTATAATATCACACAAAGGGGTGATATAAATGCCAAAACCGTCACGATTTTTCATATGGGATATAATCGGAGATATCATCGAAGCCGCCTTTGAAATAATATTTGATCTTATTAATTAAAAAACGGAGGTAAACCACTATGAAGCACCTGCTTAAAATGTCCGATCTTTCAAAGGCTGATATCATTGATATCTTAAACCTTGCAGACCAGCTCAAATATGAGCTCAAGCACAACATTCCCCACCGCCACCTTGAGGGCAAGACTCTCGGAATGATATTCCAGAAGTCCTCTACCCGTACACGAGTTTCCTTTGAAACAGGTATGTACCAGCTGGGCGGAAATGCGCTGTTTCTGTCCTCCCGCGATCTCCAGATAGGACGGGGCGAGCCTGTTCAGGATACTGCCCGTGTGCTTTCCCGCTACCTTGACGGTATTATGATACGCACATTTGAGCAGAAAGAGGTTGAGGATCTCTCCGAGTTCGGAAATATTCCCATTATAAACGGTCTCACCGATTACTGCCACCCCTGTCAGGTGCTTGCCGATCTTATGACTGTCCGTGAGTACAAGGGTCAGTTTGACTGACTGAAAATGTGCTACATAGGCGATGGAAACAACATGGCAAACTCTCTTATTGTGGGCGGTCTTACCGTTGGCATGGAGGTTGCCGCTGCCTGCCCCGAGGGCTATCACCCCGACAAGACCGTTCTTGACTTCGCTAAGAATTACGAGGGCAAGTTCACCCTTACTGACAAGCCTGTTGAGGCTGCTGCTAATGCAGACGTTCTCTTTACTGATGTATGGGCTTCCATGGGTCAGGAGGGCGAGGCGGAGATCCGCCGCAAGGCATTTGCAGGCTATCAGATAAATGACGCTGTTATGGCTGCCGCTAAGCGTGACGCAATGGTACAGCACTGCCTGCCTGCTCACCGCGAAGAGGAGATCACCGCAAAGGTATTCGAGGCTCACGCAGAGGAGATATTTGACGAGGCTGAGAACCGTCTCCACGCTCAGAAGGCTGTTATGGTCAAGCTGATGAAGTCATAATTTGCGTATTCTTTTGAAAATCATAAGCCGTTTCTGATTTTTCGTCAGAAACGGCTTAGTCTTTTTCGGAGATATGTATAAAAATAAAATCATTGACATTTCCGATAAAATGATATAAAATAGATATATGGCTAACCCGAAAGGAAAGAGAATGATGAAGAATATCCTGAAAGCCCTGCTTGCTGTGGCAATTTTAATGCTTGCGGCGGCGGCTCTCACAATAACAGTCTGTGCCGAGGATTATGTGTTTGAGATCTCCGACCCGACACCAACAAGCGGTGAATGGGACCTGGCGTTTATTTACGAGACTGCCAATGCAAAAAATCACCTTGACAATTTTGATGCCACATGGATGACGCCTGAATCCGATGTCATTGTGGAATATACCTATGAAGGAAAATGCTCAAAAGCACCCTTGGAGCTTATCTGGCAGACTTGGAAGGGTCCTGTTGAGCCTGATCCCGATGTAAAAAAGAACTGGAACAAGGTCTCTCCCTATGAATACAATGAGACATCTGCAAAATTTTCCTTTGAGGACATTGCAAAGTCTTACGGTACGGAGAATTTCTCCACTGTATATGCTATAAACATAGGCGACAGGGGCGTTAAGCTCACTGTAACGGGTATAAAAATTACAAACTGCAATATCTCAGGCTCAGAGTCCGCTGCGGTATCAAGTGAGACCGAAGCTCAGACTGAGACCGAGGCTGAAACGAAAACAGAAGCAGAAACGACAACAGAGGCAGTCACACAGTCCGAGCCTCAGACTGAATCGGAAACAGCAAAAGAGACCTCCGCTCCCGCAGCTGTAACATCTGCCGAAGCCGAGACCGCAGTCACCGAAAGCAAGCCCGAGGAAGAAGGCGGCGGGGCAGCGGCTGTCATAGTCGTTATCATTATTTTTGTTATTATGGCGGCAGTAATGGCTGCGGCTTACCTTTCTAAAAAGAAGAAGAAAAAAAGCAGGTATTATTGACATGCGTATAAAAGCACTGCGGAAAAAGTTCATTTCCAAGCAGTGCTTTTTGCGTTATTCATAAAATAAAAAACATTTATAAAACAGGTTGAATTTATCCTATAATTTGTGTATAATAGAAGCAGAAAGGAGGTATTCATTATGACAGTGAATACAAAAACTCTTGTCTCGATCACAGAAGCTAATCAGAATTTTTCAAAGGTTGCCCGCATTGTTGATGAAAACGGTTCTGCGGTCATACTAAAAAACAACGTCCCTCGGTATATCGTTCTCGAATTTTCAGAGGTAGAAAAAATGCAGACCGCTTCAACCGAAGATGTTGAGGCAATTTCAAAAAGACTTATCGTCCAAAACCTTGAAGCCTACAAGGAGCTTGCGAAATGATAAGACTGACAAAAAACAGGTCTTATCAATTCACAGCTCTCTCATTGAAGCAACAGGCGGTGCGGACGGAGTAAGAGATAACGGGCTTCTTGAATCTGCTCTTGAAGCACCGTTTCAGACCTTCGGCGGTAATGACCTTTACCCCTCACTTATTCAAAAGGCTGCACGACTCGGACATTCTTTAATATCCAATCACCCTTTTGTAGATGGAAATAAACGCATAGGAATCCATACTATGCTTGTATTTCTCGCCATTAACGGAGTAGATATCGAATGTACTCAGAAAGAACTGATCGACATTGGCTTGTCGCTTGCAGACGGAACTATGAAATATGAGGAATTATTCTGCTGGCTGAGTTCACACAATTAATACGAATTATGGAGAAGCTCACATCACACTGAAAAAACGCTTCGGTGATTTTGGAGTTTTGAAAGGATCCTCAACGGTTGAAAAATTCATAATATTAGGTTATAATAAATCAAATGGGGCAATAATCACCGAAAGGACGTAAGTTAAATATGAACAATGACTTTTATACCGAATATCTGGTAAGCAAGGCTCCCACGGGAGGAGATACCGTCAAAAAGCTGCTGATAGGGCTGGGAACCGCCATACTGTCTGCGGCAGCATTCTGGTTTATCTTCTTTCCCATCAGCCTTTTCATTATCGTGGGTATATTCTACGGAGCATATTACCTTATGACAGGCGTTGACGCAGAGTATGAATATATTCTCACCAACAGCGATCTGGATATCGACAAGATCATCGGCAAGAGAAAAAGAAAGCGCCTTGTAAGCGCTTCTATCGACAGCTTCACCGCCTTCGGAAAATTAAGCGAGGCAGGGGATTTCAGCGGCACTACCGTTCTTGCTGCAGGCAGTGAGGGCGAGGCTTACTATGCGGATTTCGTTCACAAGACCGAGGGAAACGTCCGTATAATATTCACTCCCAATGAAAGGATCCTTGACGGAATGGAGCTGTTTCTTCCCCGTCAGCTCAGGATCGAATTTAAAAAGAACAGAGTTCGTCTCACAAAGGAGACTGAGGAGTAATTTATTTACCGAAAAAATACAGCTGTCCGGAAAAATTCGGGACAGCTGTATTTTTTTGTATAATTGTATAAAAACGCCGCCCGAGGATATTTCTCTTTTCCTCGGACGGCAAACCGTTTTGTTCTTTCTTTTGTTCATCACAAGCTTAGTAATCAAGCGAAATGGTAATATCGGGCTCCTCGGTGAATACCGTAGGCTGGGTGGTGTTATCCTCAGCGGGGATACTGATCTCGGGAACAGAGGTTGTTACCCATGCGGAGGAAAGCTCAGTTGTGGTCTCGCTTACTGTGGTGGTCTCAGGAGGAGCGGTGTTTTCGGGATTTACCGCAACATGAACGTATAAGACCTCACCTGCTTCAAGATCAATGTATTCGCCGGGTTCGATACTTATCCATGCCACATAGTCATGAAGGGTTTTTTCGGTCTCGTATGGTCTTTCCTCATATTTGATGCCTGCGGCATTGAGAAGGTCGAAATAATCCTTCTTGTTCAGACCAAAGAATTCGGGAACGATCACCTTTGCGGGACCCATGCTTATCTTCAGAGTGACTTCACTGCCCTTCTCATAGTTGGAACCCTTCTCGATAGACTGGCTGAAAATAATGCCCTTTTCGTATTCATCGGTGTAGATATACTCGGGGATAATGGTGAGATTTTCATTTGCCGAGGAATTTTTCACCGTATCGAAATTTTTGCCCACAAGGTCGTTCATTATATAAACGGTCGCTCCGGGCTTGATGGTAGTCTGTTCGGAATTGCTGTCTGAAACGGCAGAGGTCTCTATCACTGCCAGAGTTGGAAGCGTGGACGGGTCTGCAGTTTCTGCTGCAGGAGGCTCGGTTGCGATCTCAGAGCCGCTTTCATCTGTGATTACAGAGGCTTCGGAGGATGTAAGTGCGGCAGGGGTCGTCTCGGCTGTGGTTATGGCGTTTGTGATCTGACTGCTGTTGTCGTCAAGCGTCATCATAAGGATAGCCATGCCCGTAAACACCACCACAGCGGCAGCAATTGCCACAATAACGAACATTTTCCGTCTGCTCATGCGCTCCTGCTTCCTGTTCGGCTTGGGCTGGGAAACGGGACCCTGAGTGCTGTGCTGCTTAGGAATGGAAATAGTCTGTGTCTGTGATACAGGACGGGGCTTATTGAACTCAGGCTCCTCAAAAAGCTGAGTAACAAGCTCGGTGACTGTCTGTATTCTAAGCTCTCCCGAGAGGTTCATTCCGTTCATAATGACCTTGGAAACATTTGCGGGAATGTTGTTGTTAAGGCTCTTCGGGGGGAGCAGTGTGTCATTTGCAAGGCGCTCCATAGCATCTGTGGGAGCTGTACCCGTCAGGATACGGTAAAGAAGAGCGCATATTCCGTAAACGTCCGTCCATGTACCCTGCCAGTTGCTTGAGCTGTACTGCTCGGGAGCGGCATATCCGCTGTATACCTCGGAAGCAAGCTCGGT
>JAGBFZ010000079.1 GCA_018110855.1 Oscillospiraceae bacterium | reverse complement strand
AGCTTGAGGCTGAAAATGCTGAGTACGAGAGTATTCTCAGCGAGGAGGACGAGCGGACATATATGGAGTGCATTGCCATCGAAAAGCTTGGCTATGCTTATCCCGATGAACGCCGTTTCTATGACACCACCAGAAGCTGATATCGTCATACATAATTATTAAGGAAGGGTAATATTCTATTTATGCAGCCAGATGTAGGAAAAATTTATGAGGGCAAGGTAACAGGCATTACAAAATTCGGAGCGTTCGTTGAGATCGAGCCGGGGGTAACGGGAATGGTCCACATTTCCGAGGTAGCCAACACATTTGTGAACGAGATCAAGGATCATCTTACAGAGGGTCAGCAGGTCAAGGTCAAGGTGCTTTCCGTTTCTGAGGAGGGCAAGATTTCCCTTTCTATCAAGAAGGCTCTTCCCGCTCCTCCCAAAAAGGAGTTCAGACCTCGCGAGGGCGGCAGGTCCGCAGGCGGTGCAGGCAAGCCCAGACAGGAGAAGAGTATTCCCAAGGAGCCGCAGACTCCCGAATCTGCTTTTGAGGATATGCTCAACCGCTTCAAGGCAAGCTCCGACGAGAGGATAGGCGATATCCGCAAGAACATGGACAACAAGCGCAGAAATACCTCAAGAAGAAGAGGCGGCTGATAATATTATAATTTTGGCGCATATCCGCAGGATATGCGCCTTTGTGTTCATACTAATAACCAATTAACCTATGGACAAAATACGGCGGCTATAATACGCCCACTCTGCGTCAAACTCCCTTGCCATGCATAAATGCCGCCTGCGGTCGTTTTCCTTGACCCCGACGTATTCTATCCACCGTCTTTATCCATAGAACAATTGGTTATTAGTATTAAAAGCGAAAGCCGTGAGGGTTCACATTATCCCTCACGGCATTTGATTTTTTTATATCCGTAATTTGAATATATCCGCATTATCTGTCAACAGGATTAAGCAGAACATCATCAATAGTTCCCCATCCCTTAGGATCACAGGAGATCGCAATGCCAACAGTTATCTCGCCGCTTTCTGTTGTAATGTTCTTTATAGAAGGTGACTGCCAGTTTGCCCAGCCTACAACTCCTGTTTCCTGAGTATATTCCTTGCCGTCGGCAATTGCATAGATGTACATTGTATCATTTGCACAGTCGCCGCCCTGGAGGGACAGTGAAAAATTATATGCACCCGGCTTGAGATTTTTAACGGTCTGTTCCAGCTTGAAATCCACCTTGTTTTCGGAATAGAAATGAAAGGAAATATTTCCCGTTTTTGCGTCGGTGGATTTTTCCTGAAAATCAAGCTCGGTGGTAACATCATTTACGTTAATGATATCCCACATGGAATGATCCTTGTTTTCAAAGCTGTAATTCTCAACGTAATTAGGCTCAACCATGGAAACAGTACACTTTACGGGCATACCGTCGGCTGTGCCGTTTACGATATAATCGTTTGCTCCGCAGCTCTGCATAAGGCTTTCATCATAGCTTTCCCATTCGACCTTTACCTGCTTCCTTTCGCCGTTATTGTATATTGCGTCGGCAGTCTCGGGAAGAATGATATCATCTCCCAGACGTATTATCGTCATACAATCGGATATTGTGTCTATCCTTATATCGGTAACGGTGCCTGTGTAAACATATCCGAAGGTTTTAAGTGATTCAAGCGGGGTGCCGTCATTT
>JAGBFZ010000078.1 GCA_018110855.1 Oscillospiraceae bacterium | reverse complement strand
GCTGAGCTGACGGGTGTGAGCGTGCGCACGCTGCATTATTATGACGAGATCGGACTGTTAAAGCCCTCCTTTGTTGACGAACAGAACGGCTACCGATTTTATGATGAAGCGTCTCTTGAGCGTATGCAGGAGATACTTTTCTACCGTGAGCTTGACTTCCCTCTGAAGGAAATTCAGACCATCATATCATCTCCCGAATACGACAAGCAGACTGCGCTTAAAGAGCAGAAGCACCTGCTGACTCTTAAAAAGGAGCGTCTTGAACGGCTTATTACGGCTCTTGAGGGTGCAATGAAAGGAGAAAAGGTATCTATGAACGTATTTGACAACAGTGAATTTGAAGCAAAACGTGAGGAATACGCAAAAGAGGCAAAGGAAAAATGGGGCAGTACCGCCGCATACAAGGAATATGCCGAGAAAGCAGCGGGACGGACAAGGGAGGAACAGAACAGCATGGACGACAGAATGAACGGGCTTATCAGCGAATTTGCAGACTGCAAAAGCGGCGGATACACCCCCGAAAGCGCCGAAGCAGCGGCACTTGTAAAAAAATGGCAGGACTTTATATCTGATAATTACTACACCTGCACAAAGGAAATTCTTGCAGGTCTGGGAGTGATGTACTCCGCAGATGAGCGTTTCATGGAGAACATCGACCGCCACGGCGAGGGTACTGCGGAATTTATGTCCGCCGCCATAAAAGCATATTGTATGCGATAAAATGAAAAGACCTCCTCGGGAAATTCCGAGGAGGTTTTGCTATTTACTGCAATTTTTCAATATCAATAAGCTTTGAACGCTCTGCTGCGTATTTCCTGAGCCTTTCATTGGCAATATTCACAGAGCCATAGCTTTCAAGAGGACAGATAACACTGTCACATTTATCAATAAGCTCCATAGCTGCCTTTTCCTTTTCGGGAGAGATCGGCTCAAAGGGTTTTTCCGATATCACATATGAAGCAAGCGCTCGGGCAACGGGATAATCAACATCATTTTCATGGATAACTCCCGCAGCAAAGGGAATATCAAGCCTTTGAAGAGAACGGAACACTCCCGCTCCGCTGCCGTTTCCGCCGATAACGAATATCTTAGGTTCTCCCAAGGACGGCGGAAGCTCTGCGGTGCAGAAATGCTCCTCAAAGCAGCCCTTTTCAATGCCGTAAAGCCTGCCGATGATCTCCCCTGTGAATATCTCAGATGGAGCGCCCTGCATAGATATCCCCTCTTCACCCACGCATATAACATGGTCGGAGACCCTCTCAGCCATGTCCAGCTCGTGCATGGACATTATCACCGCAAGTCCCTTTTCACGGACAAGCCGCCTGAGTATGGAAAGGAGCTTCAGCTTATGACGGATATCCAGAAAGGAGGTCGGCTCATCAAGAATAAGTATCTCAGGCTCCTGACAAATGGCTCGGGCAAGCAGCACCCTTTGCCGCTGACCGTCGCTGATACGGGATATTTCCCTGTCCGCAATTTCGGAAACGGCAGTCATTTCCATAGCCTCTTTGGCTATCCGCCTGTCCTCGGGAGAAAGCAGCCCCAGCCGACCCGTATACGGATATCTGCCCGTTTCCACCGCCATAGCGCAGGTCATAAGCTCGGGAGCCACCCTGCCCGTCATCACAAGGGACATTTTCTTTGCAAGCTCCTCGCCCTTGAAGCGTGAAAGCTCTTCCTTGCCGATGTAAACCGCTCCTCCCATGGAGTCAAGCTGACGGGAAAGGGTTTTCAGAATGGTGGATTTTCCTGCGCCGTTGGGACCTATAAGTGTGACTATCTTCCCCTTGTACAGGGACAGGCTGATATCACGGATAAGTATTTCCGTACCGTAGCCCACCGACAGTTTTTCCGCAGAAAGTGCAGGATTTTCCATATTTTCATTCCTTTCGGGATATGTATTATCCGTTTTCTTCACAGGTTCCCTGATTGTCAATGTGCATTTCTCTCACTTCCCAGCCTGTAAGCCCCATGTTGTCAAGGGCGAAGCGCATTTTTCCGCCGAAGAATTTGTTTTCCGAATCAACAATTGTCATGAGAGTAGGTCCCGCACCGCTGAGATATGCCGCATATGCACCGTTTGTATAGGCAAAATCGAAAATATCCCGTCCGTGGGGGATAAGCTCCATGCGATATGGCTGATGGAGCCTGTCGTGAACGGCTGTGCGAAGATTTTCATACTTTCCCGTAAGCAGCGAAGCGGAAAACAGCGCCGCACGGGACAGATTGTATACTGCGTCCTTATGAGATATCTCTGTTGGCAGGCAGGCTCTTGCCTTTTCCGTTTTCAGCTCGAAATCGGGTATCACAGCAATGAATTTCAGTGTGGTGAACACCTCCTGCTTTACCCAATGCACCTTTTTTCCGTCAAAAACGGCGGTGACAATGCCTCCTAAAAGAGCAGGTGCGGTATTGTCGGGGTGTCCCTCAATCTGGGCGGAGAGATCAACCATTTCGTCAAGGGAAAGCGGCTCTCCCATCAGCTTGTTGGCACCCGTAAGTCCTGCGATAATGCAGGCGCTTGAGCTGCCAAGCCCCCTTGCCATGGGGATATTGTTGGTCTGCTTGATTGTAAGCCCCTTAAAGGGTCTGCCGCATATCTCATAGACTGTTTTTGCAGTGTGATAAATGAGATTGCTCTCATCAGTGGGTATCTCTGTTCCGTCTGCGGAGCTGATATGACAGCCGTCGCTTTCCTCCATGCTCACATAGTTATAGAAGCTGAGCGCAAGTCCCAGAGCGTCAAAGCCTGCGCCAAGATTTGCGCTTGTGGCGGGTATCCTGAGATCTATCATGCTATTCCCCGTCCTTTCTTAAAATTTAAGACGCAGCCGCTTTATGTGCTGCGTCTCATGTCATGCTTTAATACTAATAACCAATTGTTCTATGGATAAAGACGGTGGATAGAATACGACAAATCAAGGAAAACGACCGCAGGCGGGCTGTCGCCCGGCAAGGGAGTTTGACGCAGAGTTGGCGTATTATAGCCGCCGTATTTTATCCATAGGTTAATTGGTTATTAGTATAAATATCAAAGCTCAAGAAGCCTTATTCTGCCGAGAACCATGTCTCCGAAAGAGGAGAGCTTTTCGTCAATATCCTTTTCGGGAAGAGCGGGAGTGATAAATGCAAGCTCGCTTTCGGGCTGCTCCTCACGGGTAATATATTCGCAGTCACCGAAGAGCTTTGCTATCTCGGACTTGCTCACGCCGTTTACACGAACGTACATAGACACCACATCTTCCTTGTAATCAGAGATGAAGCTGTTGTCCTCGCTGTCCTCCCACATCTGGGAAAGGATAGTGATATTATGCTTAGCGCACTCGATAACGTCGCCTAAAACAGCACTTGCTGTGGGCAGCTTTCCTGCGCCTCTGCCGTAGAACATCACCTGGTCGAAGCCGTCTCCGAATACCATTATTCCGTTGAATACATCATCTATATTTGAAAGCTGACAGCCGCCGCAAACAAATCTCGGAGCCACCATGGGAAGGATCTTTCCGTCCTCGGTGCGCTTTACAGAGCCTATGAGCTTAACAGCTCCGCCCCAGCTCTTTGCATATGCAACGTCCTCGAGAGTGAGCTTAGTGATACCCTCGCAGTGTACCCAGTCGGGATAAACGTGCTTGCCGAAGATGAGCGATGAAAGAATGCATATCTTGCGGCAGGCATCTGCTCCCTCCACATCAGCGGCAGGATTTCTCTCGGCATAGCCAAGCTCCTGAGCCATTTTAAGAGCGTCCTCGAAGGACATTTTCTCTGTTATCATCTTTGTAAGGATAAAGTTTGTGGTGCCGTTTAAAATACCTGCGTAGGCAGTGATATCATTTGCGGCAAGGCAGCGGTGAATGGGTCTGATAATGGGTATAGCGCCGCCTGTGGAGGCTTCAAACATGAAATTGCAGTTATGCTCCTTTGCGGCTTTAAGCAGCTCAGCGCCCTTTTTAGCCACAAGCTCCTTGTTTGAGGTGCAGACGCTCTTTCCCTTGTTAAGACAGGAGAGAACGAACTCGAATGCAGGGTGAACGCCGCCCATTACCTCTGCAACCACAGTTACCTCATCATCATTCAGGATATCGTTTATATCCTTGGTGAATTTATCCGAATAGGGAAGTCCGGGGAAATCCCTGATATCAAGAACATAGCCCAGCTCAAGATCAATTCCCGCTCTTTTGTTTATCTTATCCTTATTTTTAAGGAACAGCTCAACCGTTCCCGAGCCAACAACTCCGTGACCCAATACTGCTAATTTTGCCATAATGTCTAACTCCAATCATATAATAATAAATGCCGTATCCGTATACGGCTTCCGGTCAGTCCTCAGAA
This sequence comes from Oscillospiraceae bacterium, assembly GCA_018110855.1. Lineage (GTDB taxonomy): Bacteria > Bacillota > Clostridia > Oscillospirales > Ruminococcaceae > Huintestinicola. The sequence goes on along the minus strand of JAGBFZ010000078.1, from coordinate 8,840 downwards.
ATAAGCCGTACCTCCACAACGCCGTCAACTGCACATACCTCTCTGCGGAGAGAGGAACCGTCCATAGGTCTGCCCGACAGCTTCACCGTTACCGTAACCGCCGCAGCACCGTCAATGGGAACGCTCTGATTGAGCGTGAGAACGTTGGCGTCGCACCTGTGCAGGCAGGCAAGCACCGAGGAAAGCACCCCCGGGGTATCTCTCAGGACAGCATATAAGGACACCGTCCGCCCCTTGAGCTTTTCCTCATAGGTGTAAACGCTGTCACGGTATTTGTAGAAAGCCGAACGTGAGATATCCGCACGCTTGCAGGCAGAGGCAGAGCTTTTCTCTTCTCCGCAGGCTAAAAGCCGCTTGACCTCCATTACCTTTATGAAAACCTCGGGAAGAACGTCGCAGCTTACCACGGCGTATCTGGTTTCGGAGCTGTCGCTCCCGCTTGCGATATTAGGTTCTGACATGATGCTCAGCTCCTTGACAAGTCCTTGTATGAAATACAAATGTATTTGAGACAATTACAATTGTACCATCTTTTCCCCGCTTTGTCAAGTCTGTTTTTCGTGAATTTCTACGGGTATTTTCGATAAATTTACATTTTTCCCGAGTGGGATTTTATTAAAAAAGGCAAAACGGCTCTCAATTTTGCTTTGAGAACCGTTTTTATAAAGCTTTATCCTGCGTAATATTATTATATATTTACCGCTTTTTTAGGCTGACAGCTTAGTATCTCTTCCTTTATTCTGTCGGAAACAGGCTTCGGCTCGAAAAGGGGACGGTCAACATAATAGCCCTGAATAAGGTCTGCTCCACATTCAATGACGGTTTTCAGCTCGCCGCTTGTCTCAACGCCCTCCGCAAGCACAAGGATATCCCTGAGCTTTGCATGGGATACAAGGCTCATAATAATATTCTTCCTGCTTATATCGCTGTCGCAGCCGCTGATAATTGAGCGGTCGATCTTTATCAGATCGGGATCCAGAGTGATAAGAGCATATTCGCTGTTATAGCCGCAGCCGAAATCGTCAAGGGCAGTCAGTGCGTTCCACTTTTTGATACGATTCTGCTTAGCCTTCATAAATTCCTCGTTTGCCTGCTCGCCCTCAAGTATCTCCAGCACTATCCTGTCAAGGATATCGCCGTTTTCCGCCTCAATGCGCTCAACATCCTCGGGCTTCATTTTGCAGTCGGAAAGAGAATTTACAAATACTCTTGCATTTTTGTCCACAATGCCGTTTTCACGCAGACTTCGGAAGCTTCTGAGAGCATTGAGCCATGTGAGCCGCTCTATCTCGTAAAGCTTTGCACCTGTTTTGGCTATACGGATCAATTCCAGAGGAGACCTGAACAGCTCCGACTGAGGACGCATAAGAGCTTCATAGCCGAATATCTCTCCCGTTTTTGCGGAGATAATGCTCTGGAATGCGTATTTTATCAGCTCCTCATCGATTATCCTGTTCATCTCCTCCACGCCCGTTATGAGAATGGAGTCCTTGTTATAGGCGCTCATATCAAATTCCGCGATCTTTCCCTTTGTGGAATGCTTGATGGTGTACATGGCAAAATCCGCATATTTAATGAGAGTCTCATAGGAATCCGAATCATCGGGATACCACGCCACGCCGCCGCTGGCTCTGAGCCTGAAGTGAGTACCGTCCGCAAGAGTACAGTAGCTTTCGATCAGTTTTTCCCGCACTGTGCTGATTATTTCGCGTATCTCGTCCTTGCTGTCATAGCCGTAGAGGAAAACGTTGAATTCGTCTCCCGAAAGCCTTGAAACGATTCCTCCGTGATCACGGAAGAGCTTGAAAACATTGGCAGCGGTCTTTATGTAGTCATCACCGAAGTCATGTCCGTAGGTGTCGTTGACATACTTGAGATTATCCATATCCCACATAATAAAGGCAGCCGTCTTCAGCTTTTCGGGAGCAGCAAACAGGATCCCCACCTTGTTAAGATATGCCCGCCTGTTAAGAAGCCCTGTGGTAACGTCATAATCGCGCTCGTACTCGATCTTCTTCTTTTCGATAACGCTGCCCGTAACATCCATAACAAGTCCGATAACATTGCCCTGTCCCAGCATTACCCTGCATCTGAACCACCTGTTCAGCACATTGCTGTAAAGCTCGATGGACTCGGCTTCTTCGTGAGCCTCGATTATCTTGCTGATAAAGCCGCTTGAGCTGAGAACGCCGCTGTCATCTATCTCGTTTACTATCTTCAGGAAATCATCTGCTCCCACCACTGTATCCTCAGTGGGCAGGGAAACGATATTCAGCAGCTTTATCAGGCTTTCGCCCATAAAAACGGTGCGGTCATGAGGGTCGTACATAAACACTCCAATGCCCATATCCGCCATACTGATTATCCTTGAAACTCTTGAAGCCTGCTCTCTGACAGTTATCTGAAGCTCGGTAATGGAGCCTGACAGCCTGTCTATCTCGGTGATACCCGAGGGGTCGAAGCTGATTATGCCGCTGTCCCCTTTTTTCTCGTCCAGCAGAGCAGCGATCCTTGTAACGGGGGTCGTGATGCGCCTGCTTATTATAACTGCGCATATCAGGCTGAAAACAACGGAAATTGCAGTGGATAAGAGCAGCATTGAGATGATAGTGTTGTAAATGCTCAGAATCCTGTCCCTGTCCGCAACGGAGATAAGCGCCCATTTCTCCTTGATATAGGGAGAGCCTGCATTGTACAGCTTCATAGGGAGAATACAGCCGATGGAATCAATGCCCGAATCAGCATTGAAGTCGTATATTCCCGAGGACAGCTTTACCTTGTCGCTGATAACGGTGCTCTCATTCACAAGGCGGCTGTATATAGCCCCCGAATGAGCAACCGGAGTATATTTGCCGTCAGCGTTATTGTCCTCACCTAAAATGTAGCAGGCGCTTTCATTGAAAAAATCATTGGAAGGGATAGTGCTGAGGAAGGTCTTTTCAAGTATGCCCACGCCCAGAACGCCGTAAACTGTGCCGTCGGCAGCTCTGAGAGGAACCGTATATTTCATGCTTGGCTGCCCCATGGGAGTGATGATCGAAAAGCCTGTCCAATGCCCCAGAGCAAGCACAGGTATATCGGGATTACTGCGTGCAGTTTCCATTGTCCCGAAAAAGAAGTCAAACTCCTCCTCGTTCAGCCTGCTGACCTCCAGATGAGCCGACCATTCCGCATCCAGAGAGATACCCATTTCCTCAGCAATATCCGAGCTGCCCATCTCCACAAGGAGATCGGAATTACTCGTTCTGTCATCCGAGGATATATCCAGATCCCTGAGATACAGACCGCTTTTCTTTACAGCACTGTCCTTGCAGTACAGCTCACCCGAATCAAGAATAATAAAAGCGTCGTTTACGGAGTTCCTTCTGAGAAGCTCCACAAGTCTCTGTGAGGACAGTCTGATAATGTCCTTATTGATCTTTTTGTCAGCTGAGATATCTGCGGCAGAGCAGCCTTTTTCCTCAAGATACGCTTCGGTCATGGCATTTATATCCGACGCTGCATCATATAATGGAGCCACCTTGTCAGTCAGCATATTCTCGACATAATTTTTCCTGTTCTCAGTCTTTTCGCTGAACATATTGTAGGCATAGCGCTTGATATAGGAAAATTCTCCGCTTACGGCAAGAGCAGTGAAAAATGCACCCATCTGAAGCAGGGAAAGCAGTATCATTGGCATAACCAGCTTGTGAGATAAGGGAGAGCTTACATTCTTTTTCTTTTTGGATACAGGATTGTTTTTACTCAAGTCTCCCGACCCTCCTTATGTCTGATGATATAATGATTACCGTTACTTATTTTCCTGCTGTCATGTCAAAGCCTGACGAAAAGCCCTCATACCACTTTTCAAAGGCTGCGTCATCGGTATAGGATGCAATGACGGAGTAATAGTCCTCTCCGCCTGCTATCCTCTCCTCAGCCGCCGCTCTGTCCTCCGAAGCGGTATCCTGAATATAATCACCGAGGAAGTCTCTTACCTTATCCGAATTGTCAAAGGGAGGCGCAGTGTAAAGCTCACGGGAATTGACCTCGTCTATTGCTGTATTAAGGGTATCCTGCATTACCTTGCTGATGGAGCCCGACTCTGCGGCGGCGCAAATCTTTTCATAATCGTTTGCAGATTTTTTTACGGGAAGATAGCCCGAATTAACGGCATATCCGATATTGCGCTCCTCCTCGGTGAACCATTTCAGAAATACAGCGCAGGCATATTCTGTTTTCTTGTCCGAGCCTGTAACGCACATTCCTGCGCCCTGCTGAACGATAAAGGGAGATGTTCCCTCAAAATCGGGTACGGATAAAACCATATTTTCAATGGGATAGCTGTTGTCGTCATCGAGAGTTACCTCGGAGGGGAAATATGCCGCTCCCGTTGTGGAGCAGATAAGAGCAATGATATCCCCTGTTTTGGCATCGTCGGAGCGGAATCGGCTGTTGGCGGCATAATAGCCCTTCACATAGGGAACGTAAAAGTTTTCCCAGAGCCTTTTGACCGCAGCCTTGTCCGAGCTTGCGGAGATAACGCCGTTTTCGTCTGCCGCCTCAAAGGGACTGCCCAGCTGCTTTGCACCGATTATCATGTAATTCGCCACGGAATCTCTTCCGAAAAAAGCCTTGCCGTCATTGGGGATATCGGGGGTAAGAGCGTCGGTGTATTCGTAATATTTTCCGGAAACCTCCGCAAGCCCCTCCCATGTGGAAAGACTATCAGTGGTAACGCCTGCTTCGGCGGCAAATTTATCCCAGTCAGTCTTGTTGAGCATCATTATCTCTGTACTTTTTGCAATAGGGAAAATTTTAAGGGAGCCGTCCCCCGCAAATCTGCCCTCCTGAATATAACCGGGAATATATTCGTTAAGCTCCTCCTCGGTAAAATACTGCCCGATATCAGCCAGCTTGCCTGCCTTATCTGCAAGATAAGCCGTTTCGGCATAGGCTGCAAAAATGTCGGGAAGCTCCTCCGCTCCCACATCGTCATTTACCGAGGCGATAACATTTTCATAAAGCTCTGAAACGGAATTTTTTGAAAGAGCTTCCACGATTATTCCCTTTTCCATACCCACAGAGCGGTTGAATTCATCCACCATCTCATCGAACATGGTCTGCTGAACGCCGTTATAATAGTGCCAGATGGTCACAGTAACGGGATCGTTTTTGTCAAGAAGCCTGTCATTTCCCTGTGCGCAGCCGCTGAATGACCACAGAGCTGAAACTGCAGCAATGGTAAGAATGGTTATTCTGTTTCTTTTCATAGCTGTTCCTCGATTCTTTTTGTTAACTAAAAATGTGAAATTTGCAAGTCATAAATGAAATTAGTGAAGAGATTATTTTCATTATACACCATATTTACATATTTTTCAAGTATTTTACAGTAATTTATTAAGATAAAGAAAAATTTCCGTTTAAAAGACGGAGGAATAGATAATATTGTTTTTGCTGCAGCGATCACCGTCAACTTTTGCAGTATCACTTGCAGAGTGCGGGAAAATATGGTATAATATTCCTATAACCATTTTAAAGGAGTTTTCTCAGATGAGCAGGAATTTCAGCTCCGACCCAAAGGGAAGGAGGTTCATATCGCTGGCAGCCTTTGTATTGACCATACTGCTGCTTGTGCTGTTAAATATTCTGAGGCTGTACGCCAAGGATAAATTTCCTCAGTATATGCCCGACACCCCCGCCATGCCCGTCAGGGTCATAAGCGCACTTATGATAATCGCCGCAGCGGTCTATGTGGTGTTTATCGTAATTCTCCTGCCCATGTGGTACAAGTCGCTTCGATATGTGATAAACGAACGGGAGATAATATCCTATTCGGGAATATTCTCCCGCACCTATCGGATAATGAAGCTAAGCTCCGTCCAGCACGCAGTAAGAGTTTCAGCTCCCCTTTCGGGATATACAGGCTTTAATTTCATAATCCTTAAAGCTCTGGGAGGGAATATGCCAATATTATTTCTCTCCGACAAGGACTGCGGAGAGATACTGGAGCTTTTCAGAATACGCTGCGAAGCAAAGCCCGCTCCCGAGGGCGGAAAATATTTTGTGGAATATTCTCCCGAGGACAGCGGATATGTTTATACCGACAGCTCTGCAATATTCAGCTCGGAGGAGATAAGCGATATAGCAGAGGATTTCGGCAGTGTAAGGCAGCTGAGCTTTGACGAGTTATCATCGGAGCAATTAAGCTTTACCGATATGGAAAACGGAAAGGAAGAGAAAAAGCAGTGAGACGACAGCACCCCGCAGCTCTTCCCGGATATACCACAAAGAACTTCTGGCTGCTGCTCATCCCTCTTGTCCGAGGACTGTGGGCGCTTCGCTTCGACCTTTACTCATGGACAAAGGGCGCAGGCTGGGATATACTTGCAGTGACGGCTATGATAGCAATTGCGGCAGTAAGGTGGTATTTCACCTTTTACGAGATAGACGAAAGCGGAATAACCGTAAAAAAGGGAATGATATTCAAAACCGAGACCCATATCCCCTGTCTCAGCGTCAGCGCGGTGACAAGCGAGGAAAATCCCATACTTGCCCGTCTGGGAGCAGTGAAGGTCTATATCGACACAGACTCTGCCTCGGGCGGAAAGACCGCCGCAGACCTGAGCCTTATGATGTATAAGCCCGACAGAGCAAGGCTTTTCAATATTCTGTCAAAGGCATTCCGCAGCCCCGAAAACAGAGGTGACAAAAAGCCCTCCGGCGAGGGAATGAGCTTTACATATAAAGCCTCCTCAAAGAGCCTTATCGCCTTTTCGCTGCTGTTTTCCTCCGCATTGTCGGGAGTGGTGCTGCTGATGACCGCTCTTTCGGGAAGCACCGATATTATCGGGGACAGGCTTGAAAAGGACTTTTTCAAGGCGGTAAATGATGTATCCGACGCAGTGTCTGCCCTTGTTGGAAGGCTCATTTCGGGGATATCCCCCGCAGGCATAGCCATATCGGTAATAATCGGTCTGGGCTTTGTCATTTCCTTTGCGGCAAACGTCCTTCGGCATCTTAATTTCACAGTGAGCAGACGGGGCAAAAGCATAATCATCACAAGCGGAATTATTGTCAAGCGTATGTACTGCATCAACAGCAGGAAGATAAATATTGCCGATATGCGGCAGAATCTGCTTATGAAGCTGTTCGGCGTGACCTCCGTTCACGTTAACTGCACAGGCTACGGCAAGCGGAAAAACGAGCTGCCCGTATTTGTTCCCATATGCTCTGTCAGAGCGGCGGGAAGCGGCGGCGTCAGAGGACTTGACAGCGTTATGGAAAGGCTCCTGACGGGCTTTTCCCGAAGCGAGACCTATATCAACCCGAAGCTGAGCTATATAATGCGGTTTATCGGACCTCCCGCTCTTCTGATATTTGCGGTTCAGCTGACAGGGCTGGGTATGCTTATGGTATATCCCAAATGGAAGGAGCTTATCACCTTCATGACTGTGCTCTGCGAGATACCGTCGGTATGGCTGCTGTTTGCAAAGGCTTGCGCCTACTGCACCAACGGCATCAACATCACCTCGGACAGCATCTGTGCAAAATATTGCAATATTTACGATTTTCATACAGTCACCGTTCCTCTGGAAAGAGTTTCCCAGATCCGGATAACCCAGACGATATTTCAGCGAATGAACAAGTCCTGCGATGTGCATATCTTCACAAGCTCGGAGCATATCGGCAGCCATAGGGTAAGGAGCCTGCCCATCATGGAGGTACAGGAGCTTATCAGAGAGAGATTTTAACTGTTGACGGACTGCTCCCGATATGCTAAAATATAATTACTTCGGGAATTTCTGTTCCCCGTTTTGAAAGGATAATTTTTTATGGAAACAGTTTCATGCTGCGGAATAATGTGCAATGAATGCCCCGTCTATATCGCAACAGAGCGGGACGATGATACAATGCGAAAATACCTTGCCCACGAATATTCCACCGAGGAGAGGAAATTTTATCCCAAGGACATATCCTGCTGCGGCTGCCGCACCGTATCCGCCGACTGCAACAAGTTCGGCAAGGGCTGCGGTATAAGGAAGTGCTGCAAGGAAAGGCACGTCATGCTCTGTGCGGAGTGTAAGGATTTTCCCTGCGAAAAGATAAACGAATACTCTCCCGAGGGCAGCGAGCAGCGTTTCAGGCTTGAGGAAATGCACAATGCCTGCAAGGAATTATTGAAATAAGCACGAGGACATAGATATAAGCTCTGCACAAAAATTCATTTGAACACTTTATCGACAGATTGGTGGACTGCCCCGAAACGGGCAGTCCCTTTTATAATTCTGAGAAAAAATACAAAAAAATTTCGTCAATCTATTGACAAATGGGAAATGATGTGATATAATTCATATTAAACAGATAGGAGATATCTAATTTAATAAATTCAACAAACAGAAAGGCGGATACATATGAAGGTTTACAAGAAGATCACCGACCTTATCGGTCACACCCCTCTGCTGGAGCTTGAGAATATCGAGAAAGCCGAGGGACTTGAGGCAAAGATATACGCAAAGCTGGAGTATTTCAATCCCGCAGGCAGCGTAAAGGACAGGATCGCCAAGGCAATGCTTGAGGATGCCGAGGCAAAGGGCGTGTTAAAGCCGGGCAGCACCATTATCGAGCCTACCAGCGGCAATACAGGAATAGGTCTTGCCTCTGCAGCAGCGGCAAAGGGCTATAAGATCATCATCGCAATGCCCGAAACAATGAGCGTGGAGCGCAGAAAGCTCATGAAGGCATACGGCGCAGAGCTTGTCCTCACCGAGGGTGCAAAGGGCATGAAGGGCGCAATTGCCAAGGCTGAGGAGCTTGCAAAGGAAATTCCCGACAGCTTTATTCCTTCACAGTTCTCGAAT
>JAGBFZ010000010.1 GCA_018110855.1 Oscillospiraceae bacterium | reverse complement strand
TTCAAATGTATAGTCATTATATCGTGCTGTCAATTTCAGAGTATCTCCATTTTTATATCCATACGCATCTGTGCTGTAATAAACATTATTTTTGATGAATTCATCTGAACCGATATATTCAACCTTTGGTTTCAGATACGGCGAAATACCTTCAAACGTAACCTCAACGTCCTTGAACAGATCCAGAGTAACAGGCTCGGTAAGTCCGCTTACCGTATAGCTGTACTCTGTTTCCGAGAAGCTTATGCCAATATCCTTGAGCCGTTCATTATCGGGAGAAAGCACTACCGTGATAACATCTCCGTTGGAAAGCTCCTTTGTTTCTCCGACAATATCATATTCTACGGCAGAATAAAGATATACCTCTATCTGCGCAAGCTGTACATCATCAGCCTTGCCCTCATAAATGTCCATATTGATTTTGTCAATAAGATCCTTGTCAAACATAACATTCGCCGCAGCCTTACCGCTCACACCGCTCACATCAATGTCAATGTAGTCATCGCAAGTGTAATTAACAATTTTCTTGCCGCAGGAGGTCAGTGCAATGCAGAGTGCCGAAGCAAAAAGCATTGCAATAATTTTCTTGAATTTCATATTTACCATATCCCTTCATATAAATCTGACATAATTATATCACACCAGTACGAAAATGTCAATTATTTAATAAAATTATTCTTTTTCGTTCTGAAAATACATTTTAAGAGCTTCGTCGATTATGCTGTTCACATAATCATCGCTTTCATCTTCATCGAAATATTTGCTGTAAATATCGGAATTGAGCTTCCTCGCCTTGGGCTTTTTCGGCGCACTGCATTTCTGCATAGTATCGAGGACAAGCTCCGCAGACATTTTCCCGCCGCTGAAATTCTTGAAAAGCTCTCTCAGCTGCTCCGCAAGCTTCAGGTCGATTTTTACCGAGTCAACCCATAGATTATCAACAACTATGCTATCCTTGAATTTCTCAAATACCACTTCCAGCGCAGATGCCGGGATATATGACAGCTCAACCGCAGCTCTGACCGACAGTTTCTTTTCATCTACCGCAACGGTGTACTTATCGCAAGCTGTAATCAGCTTGTTTATTCGGATAAGCCGTGCAATAGTGTTCTTGGACAGTCCGTATTCCTCACCTACCCTTGCTAGCTTGCTGTCCTGCTTGACTTCCTCTGTTCCCATTTCGATTGAGGATAATTCCTTACGGATCGCATTCAGCTTATCATCATCAAACATCTTAGTGTGCCGCATTGATACAACCGCAGCCTGTTCGGATATTTTCAATTCGTTAAATCCTCGCTGCATTGCGTTGGTTTCAATTACATACATATACGCTTCATCATCGCTGATATTTGATTTAACAACAGCCGGGACAGTCGTAAGCCCTGCAAGCTTGGCAGCATTGGTGCGATTGTGTCCTGCCAATATCTCATATCTGCCGTCCAGCTCACGGACGAGAATAGGCGTGAGAATGCCGTTCTTCTTTACGCTCTGCACCATATCGTCCAGACGTTCGCCTGTATAAAGCGTAAACGGGTGACTGCTGTAAGGCACAAGCATATCAACAGGCAGTTCCTGTACCGATGTTGTTCCCGATGCCTTCGGAGCAACAGAGAGCATACTGTTTATATCGAAATTCATTGCTTTTTCCTCCATTTTCTTTTGCACGGTTATGTTCCCGGCGTTTTCTTTTGCTATTTCTATGCGTTGCAGTACAATCTGCTGTTCGCTGTCCTCGGTAGTGTTCTTCCGAAATCCTCTGTCGTCGAAAAATCTCTGCATAACATCTCTGCGGGCAGCTGTCCCCTTTTTGTTTTTCTGAAAGAAAAGAGGAAATATTCCCAATCCGAATATGCCTTCGCTGTTATAGCATTGACCGAAATCCGCCGCTCTCCATTCATCGGGAACAGCGTGTGAATGACTCTCTGCCCCATCAAGACTGTTGATGTAATTCAGAACACGTTTTACAAATACAAGGTCGAGAGAATACAGATGACAAGCTGTATGATCCTTATCATCGGTCCCGATGTGGCAGAACGTTCGGTATGTTATTTTCGGCGTTGCTCTGCACTCACGTTTGATAATTTCCTTCGTAGCCCACTCACGTTCCGTAACAATGTATGGACAGCCATAGCATTCGTGGTGCGGTGAGAAATTTTGAAGCACATATCCCGTTGTTGCGGCATTGCTTGACTTTTCAAAGGTCTTGCCGCATTTGCAGATGTATGTTTGCATCTTTGTTCATCTCCTGCAATTCCCCACCGGGGAATTTATTTAATTCGTTCTCTTACCTCAACAGCAAGAGCCTTGTACTCCTCACCCAGCTTCGTCTTATTAAGGCAAAGGGATTTCATTTTTTCGGAGCTGTTGGCAGCTTCAACCGACTTATGTATGCACGTCCCGAACATTTTCTCGCCGTAACGGTCGGTGAGCTTTTCAATTACAGTCCTGCTGATATTTGTGTTATCTGCCATAGTCGCAAGCACACCGACAATATCTATCCTGCTGTTTATGGTGTTCTTGACCTGAGAATATATTTCGTTGAGCATATCCAAGCCGTCAAGCGCAAACTTCTGCGTTTGAACGGGAATGATTACGCCGTCTGCCGAAGAAAGAGCATTTATGAGCAGTATTCCGAGAGAAGGCAGACAGTCGATTATTACATAATCATACTCCTGCACCGCCTTATCCGACAGGATAAATTTCAGCACACTTTCCCTTTGCGCCGCCTGCATCATACAAGCATCTGCATACGCAAGCCCTATATCCGCAGGAATGAAATGAACCTTGTTTGTTTCGCTGTATCGAATACATTCGTCCATAACGGGCATATCCCGCTTCTGTGCGCCCATTGTGAAATTATTCGCCGTGGTCATTACAAGGTCGCTCATTGTTGCCTTGCCATCGTTCTCATATCCGAGATATGCGGACATATTTGCCTGCGGGTCAAGGTCGATAAGCAGAACCTTGCTGCCGGAAAGCTCCAAAGCCGTTCCGAGATTTACTGCGGTGGTGGTTTTTCCCACACCGCCCTTCTGATTTGCGATTGCGATTATCTTTGACATTTCATTATCTCCTCTCATTCCCATCAAAATGGCATTTCATCGTTGCTTATGACTTCTTCAAAATCCTCCAAAGAGAACTCAGCTTCTATCGTTGTGTTCTTGATTTCGGGCAGATTGCTCGATTCATCATCTTTATGCTGCTTATCTCCCGTGAATTCGACACTTTCAGCAAGGATATAACTCTCATAACGCTTAACACCGTCGCTGCCTGTGTAGTTGTTGTTTCTCAAAGCACCTGTGACAAGTA
>JAGBFZ010000077.1 GCA_018110855.1 Oscillospiraceae bacterium | reverse complement strand
GTTTGCGCCCATAGGCTGAAAATTTTCCACGCTCTCGTCGGAAATATACCTCGACAGCGCACCTATCATGGTCTCACGGGGGAGAATGAGCGGTTCCTTTCCGTCCATTCGGCGGACAATATTAAGCCCCGCCATAATGCCCGAAGCGGCGGATTCCATGTAGCCCTCAACGCCCGTTATCTGCCCCGCAAAATAGATCTCGGGGCGGTTCCTCATTGAAAAATCCCCGTTTAAAAGTCTGGGCGAATCAATAAAGGAATTTCTGTGCATAACGCCATAGCGCACAAATTCGGCATTCTCAAGACCGGGTATCGTAGAAAATACCCTTTTCTGCTCGGGAAATCTTAGATTAGTTTGAAATCCCACAATGTTATAAAGCGTTCCTTCAGCATTTTCCCGCCTCAGCTGAACCACCGCATATGGCTTTATCCCTGTTCTGCTGTCGGTAAGTCCAACAGGCTTCATAGCACCGTATCTCGCAGCGTCCTCACCTCTTTTGGCAAGCACCTCAATAGGCATACAGCCCTCGTAAACGGTGAAATCGTCCTTTGAACCGTCGGGTCTGTCAAAATCGTGAACGGGAGCAGATTCGGCATTGATAAGCTCATGATGAAATGCAAGATATTCTTCCTTTGTAAAAGGACAGTTGATGTAATCATCGCCGCCCCTGCCGTATCTCGCCGCAAAAAACGCCTTGTCCATGTTGATGGAATCAAAGGTGACAATGGGAGCGGCAGCGTCAAAGAAGCTGAGCCTTTTTCCGCACAGACCGCCTATGCTTTCCGCAAGCCTGCCCGCAGTAAGAGGACCGCTTGCAATAATGCAGTACCCCTCGGGAATATCCTCCTGCTCTCCCGAAACAACGGTAATATTTGGGTGAGAGCGTATCTTTTCCGTAACGCTGTCTGAAAATTTTTCCCTGTCAACAGCAAGCGCACCGCCCGCCGCCACAGCATTGTCCTCGGCGCACGGAACGGTCAGAGAGCCGAGCCTGCGCATTTCTTCCTTGAGAAGCCCCGCCGCCGAATTAACGCGTGAGGCTTTCAAAGAATTTGAGCATACAAGCTCCGCAAAGCCCTTGTATTTGTGAGCAGGGGAGAATTTTTTTGGCTTCATTTCAATGAGCGTGACTGTTGCGCCGCAGTTTGCCGCAGCCCAAGCCGCCTCGCAGCCCGCAAGACCTGCGCCTATTACCGTAAGTTTTTTATCCATAAATAAACGTCCTCAGAATGGGTTACTTTTCCTTTTTAATTGCGACTTCAAAGCCGCAGCCCTCCTTGAGACAGAACATTTTGCCGCCCTTCTTGAAAAGGGTAGTGCCGTCATTGCACTTGGGACACTTGTCTGAAACGGGGGTGTCCCAAGTCATAAAGGAGCAGTTGGGATTATCCTCGCAGCCGAAATATTTCTTGCCCTTCTTGGATTTTTTTGCAAGTATCTTCTTGCCGCAGAGAGGGCATATACCGCCTGTGGGCTTAACGATCTTTTTAGTGTTGGTACATTCGGGGAAGCCCGTGCAGGCAAGAAATCTTCCGAATCTGCCAATTTTAATTACCATAGGCTTGCCGCATACCTCGCATACCTCGTCAGTTTCCTCATCGGGGACCTTGACTCTCTTGCCCTCCATAGCAGTCTCTGCCTTAGTAAGGGTCTCGGAGAAATCACCATAAAAATCCCTGAGGGTCTCCACCCAGTCCTTTTCGCCTATTTCTATCTTGTCCAGACTGCTCTCCATCTGAGCGGTGAATTTGGTGTCAACTATCTGCTTGAAATTGGATTTTAAGAGATCGGTAGTGACCTCACCCAATCCCGTAGGCTTGAGCTGCTTTCCGTCTCTCTCAACATAGAATCTGTTGATAATGGTGGAAATAGTTGAAGCATAGGTGGAGGGTCTGCCGATTCCGTTTTCCTCCATTGCCTTGATAAAGGAGCCTTCTGTGTATCTTGCTGGGGGCTGAGTGAAATGCTGCTTGCCCTCGATATTTTTTAGCTTTAAAACATCTCCCGTGTTAATCTCGGGAAGAACCTTGTTTTCCTCATCGTCCTTAGATTCCTCGTAAAGAACGGTAAATCCGTCAAACTTAACGGAATAGCCCGTTGCCTTGAAAGCGCAGCCGTTGGCATCAATATCAACAGAAACGGTGTCCAGCAGAGCATTAGCCATCTGACTTGCGATAAATCTTTCCCAGATAAGCTTGTATAGCTTGTACTGCTCGGGAGTGAGACTGTTCTTGACTCTTTCGGGAGTAAGCTCGGGAGTTGAGGGACGGATTGCCTCATGAGCGTCCTGAGCGCCCGCCTTTGTCTTGTATACCTTGGGAGAAGCGGGAAGGTAGCTCTTGCCGTACTGTTCCTCAATGTATTTGTAAGCAGCACCTCTCGCTTCATCGGAAACTCTCAGGCTGTCTGTTCTCATGTAAGTGATAAGACCAACAGCGCCAAGACCTTCTATTTCCACGCCCTCATAAAGCTGCTGAGCGGCTCTCATGGTTTTGGAGGTCTGAAAACCCAGCTTTTTTGAAGCCTCCTGCTGCATGGTGGAGGTGGTAAAGGGAGCGGCGGGAGATTTTCTTCTCACGGATTTTTTAACACCCGTAACATTGAAGGAAGCACCCTCAAGCCTTTTGAGAACAGCGTCCGTCTCGCTCTGAGAATGAAGCTCGGTCTTAGCTCCGTCCATGCCCACAAAGGCAGCGTCAAACTGCTTTTTTGAAGATGGAGCAGTCATTTTCGCCTCGATAGACCAGTATTCCTCGGGCTTGAAAGCGTTGATCTCCTTTTCCCTGTCAACGATCATCTTAACGGCAGCCGACTGAACACGTCCCGCAGAAAGACCTCTTCTCACCTTTTTCCAAAGAAACGGCGACAGCTTGTAGCCCACGATCCTGTCAAGGATACGTCTTGCCTGCTGAGCGTTAACGAGGTCGAGATCAATTGAGCGGGGATGAGCCATACCGTTCTGCACGCCCGTTTTTGTGATCTCATTGAATGTAACACGCACAGGAGCGTCCATGGGAATGTCGAGAAGCTGAGCAAGATGCCATGAAATAGCTTCTCCCTCACGGTCGGTGTCTCCTGCGAGATAAACCTTGTCTGCCTTTTTGGCAGCCTTTTTAAGAGAAGCGATGACCTCCTCCTTGTCCTTCATCGGAACATAAACAGGCTCAAAATCATGCTCCACGTCAACGCTGAGCTTAGATTTTGGCAGGTCTCTTACATGCCCCATTGAGGCAGCCACCTCGAAGCCGGGACCCAAATATTTCTGAACGGTTTTCGCCTTTGAAGGCGACTCCACGATAACGAGATTTGACATAAGATCTTTCCTTTCCTTTGCCGCATTACAGCAAAGCTATATATATTTTCAGTCCGAAAGACTGTAATTTCCGTTTCGGGACAAAAGCGTCCCCATAATTTCAAGCTCCGTAAGAGCGGTAAGTATATCGTCAATATCCGAACAGAGAACCTCTGAAAGCTCGTCCGCCCGCATAGAAGCGCATTTTGAAAGCTCTGTCAGAATATTTCTCTGAACAGGGTCGGAATAGCTCTCAAGCTCCTCGGGGCTTATTGTCCGAGGTTTGATATCTTCCGCAGACTTATTTTCGGAGATATCCTCCGCTTTTCTGACAGGAATCTTTTTTGCGGCAGATTTAGATTTAACATTTTCCTTTTCAGCCTGCGCCGCCTTTTCTGCGATCTCCCTTATGCGTTCAAGCTGAGCGGCGGTATTTTCGTTTGCGACTATTATATGCGGAGTATTTATGCAGTATTCTCCGTAAATGTCACCCGCACCCATCAGCGGAACAGCGCCCTCTCTGATAAGCGTAACGTTTCCTCTGTATCTGCTGTCAAACAGATCATGCGGGGGAACCGCAAAAACAGGCTTGCCTTGATTTACCGCATGAGCAGCGCTGTTGAGCGAGCCGCTCTGAACGCCCGCCTCAATGACTGCAACACCCATGGAAAGTCCCGCAAGTATGCGGTTTCTCTGAAGAAAATTTGAAGGATAGGGCTGAGTGCCGGGGAGAAATTCGGAGATCACCGCACCGTTTTCCTCAATTACCTCACGATAGGGGATATTGTTTTTGGGATATGGATAATCAAGCCCCGAACCGATGACCGCAAAGGTTCGTCCGCCGTTTTTGATGCATTCGAGATGAGCGCAGATGTCAATGCCCTCCGCAAAGCCGCTTATAATGTCAAAGCCATGCCTTGCAAGAGTGCGGACGATAGCGCCTGCAACCTTCCTGCTGTAATCCGAAGGTTTTCTTGTGCCCACAACGCCGATGTTAAGCCTGTCCGAGATCCCGGAAATATCGCCCCTGTAAAATAGCACCGTGGGGGGATTGTAAATTTCCTTCAGACTCTCGGGAAAATCCGCCTCGTCAAAAGTGACTATCTTAATATTTTTCTTATCGCAAAGCTCCATTACCCTTTCCGCAGCGGAAAGAGCCGTGCTGTCCGCTGCGGAAACCGTCTCGGAAGGCAGACTGTTTCTCACCGAATCGTCCTGTGTAACAGCAGCATAAAGGCTCTCGGCGTTCTCAAAGCGGTCGTAAAGCTCGCAGAGAGTCCTTGAAGCCGCCCCGAATGTTATGACAGTCCACAGCCTGTAAAGCCTGCGGTAATAAGCTCCGTCGTCCCTGTTCATGTCATACCTCCCTGCGCTTAGAAAGCTCCCACATGATTATCCCCGCAGCCATGGCGGCATTTAAGGAATTGATAGTTCCGTGCATTTTAATAGTAAGCTGAGTGTCTGCAAGGGAAGCGTCCTCGGAGGATAATCCGCTGCCCTCGTTTCCGATAATTACCGCACCGCCCCTTGAGAAGTCGCACTCTGTAAGAGAAACTGCTGCATCGGAAATGACAGCCGCAAAAAGAGGGATACCCTTTAGCTTCATTTCCTCCGCCGCATGACCGATATCATCGGAAATAACAGCCACTCTCAAAATGCTGCCCATAGCAGAGCGGACGGTTTTGGGATTATAGATATCGCAGCAGGAGCATACAATGACGCAGTCGATACCGCAGGCGTCGGCAGTCCTGAGCATAGTACCCATGTTGCCCGGGTCCTGAATATTGTCAAGGATAAGTATCCTGCTGCCATGACCTATCCTGCCGTATATCTCTTCCTTTGAAATGTCGGGCATTGAGCATATCGCAAAAATACCCTGAGGCATTTTTGTCTCGGAAAGCTCTCTTGACAGCTCCTCGGAAATAATATTGAAAATTCTCGGGGGATATTTGTTAAAAAGAAGCTCCAGAGCTTCGCCGTATTTTTCTTTGGCGGCTTCTGTGAAAAAAACACTGTGCAGCTCTATAGCCTCGGCGGCTGCGTCGGAGACCAGCCTTGCCCCTTCAATGGTAAATTTATTTTCTTTTCGCCTTGCCTTTTTGTCCTCGGAAAGCCTTCGGTAAAGCTTTATTTTCTCGTTATCGGAGGAAAAAATGCGGTTAAAATCGGTCATAGCGGACATAGCAGCCTCCTTATTTAAAAAAGCTGTACCACAACGGACAACGCCTTTGTGATACAGCCTGTTTGCCTTAAATTAAAGAGCAGCCTTAGCCTTTTCAGTAAGAGCTGTGAAACCTGCTGCGTCGCTGATAGCGATCTCGGAGAGCATCTTTCTGTTGAGAGTGATGCCAGCCTTCTTGAGACCGTTCATAAATGTAGAATAGTTCATGCCGTTCATCTTGCAGGCAGCGGAAATTCTGGTGATCCAGAGCTTTCTGAAATCACGCTTCTTGAGACGTCTGCCGATGTAAGCATAGTTGCCTGATTTCATAACGGCTTCCTTAGCCATCTTGAAATGCTTGCTCTTAGCGCCCCAGTAACCCTTGGCGAGCTTTAAAGTTTTATTTCTTCTCTTGCGAGTAGCCATTGCTCCCTTAACACGAGCCATAGTAT
>JAGBFZ010000076.1 GCA_018110855.1 Oscillospiraceae bacterium | reverse complement strand
GCAGTAATGGAATGAGCTTTAAATCATACAATATGCAGCGCAGCGGAAAAATCAATGTAAGTGATGAAGCACAGGCGGCATGGGACGCAAGAAACGGAAAAAAATATTATCTGTATTCGGGAAAATATTCAAATACCTTATATTCGGATATGTCATGCATGAAGCTTAAAACATATCCCGAAGCAAGGGGATATGTAAACGGTCAGGTCATAACGGACAGCGATCATGCACAGTCCGCACTTTCAATGCCCGGCGGCAGAGACTTACAGGATATTGAAATGCGCCGTGAAAACGGATATGAGATAATGGATATTACCACCGCTGCACTGGAATTTATTTCAGAGGACGCTATAGGAATACTTCCCGATGATATTACCGAAATACCTCTGCATACAAAAAAAGCCTCATGGTACAGTGTCGGTGATTCGTCAGACAGAACGCTTACTCTTGAAATACCTGAAAATGCGTCAGTTTATGTATATGACGCTTATGACCGCATGACCTATTCAAGCTATATGACGGAATACGGCAACGATGTTCCGCTCCCTGTAAACGGAAAGATAGTTTTTCTTGGCGAGGACGGCGGAATAATAAAAATCACTCAGTAAAGGAGCAAACAGATGAAATATCAATGCCTGATGATCGACGATGATGTGACTATTGCTGAAACTACAGCGGAATATTTCAATATCTTTGATATAAAAACTGCCTATGTAACAAGCTATGAGGAGGCTGAAACATTCCTGCATGAGCATCAGGTATCCCTGCTTCTTCTGGACATTAATCTGGGTGAGCGTTCAGGCTTTGAGCTTTGTAAAAAGATACGCAGGAAATTTGATATGCCCATACTTTTTATCAGTGCAAGAACAAGCGACGATGATGTTCTTACAGCACTGAATATCGGCGGCGATGATTATATTAAAAAGCCCTATACTCTGAATATTCTGCTTGCCAAGGTCAAGGTGATACTGAAACGTTATGAAAACAGTATTACAAAACAGCTGCCCGAAAACGGCACTGCCTCTCAGCAGACCCCTTCTTTACAGAAACAGCAGCGTGAAATACCGATCACCGATAATATTTTCCTTGATACAGCAGTTCATAAGCTTTGCAAAAACGGCGAGCTGCTGCCTCTGAAAGCAATGGAATACAAAATGCTACTTTATCTGCTTGAAAATCGTGGCAGGGTCATTTCAAAGGACGAATTCCTGAAAAATGTCTGGGTGGACGAATTTATCGGTGAAGGAACACTTGCTGTGCATATCCGTCATCTGCGTGAAAAAATAGAGGCGGACAGCAATGCACCCGAGCTTATAAAAACGGTCTGGGGTGTAGGATATATCATGAAGGAGTGACAACTATATGAAGGAATACAGCAAGCTGCTTCTTCTTGTAACAGCACTCATTCTTACAGGCATCGGAATTTTTGCAGCGCTTACATTATCCTACCGTACCAACGAAATAGACATGCTTATGATAAACGAACTGACAGAGACCGTTAAAGAAAACCGTGATTCCCCCCAAGCTATGGATCTCAGCCGTTTTGAAACAGAGGTCATAGTATTTGACAGCGGAAACAGGATCATATACTCAAATGCGGAGCATAAGCTTAAAGATATAAGCTCGGCGGAAGCAGCTCTTCGTGAAGGCTGTCTTTGTATAAGTATTCACGAAGGAACCCGATTTATGGGAACTATAGTCATTCCCGATCCTGACGAAACAAGCTTCAATGCAATGCGTCTCAGACTGCTGACAGCAGCGGGTATCATGGTGTTCATAATACTCATCGCAGCATTGATATACGGTATTTACGTTCAGAGAACGATCATACAGCCCTTTCGGAAAATGGAACAATTCGCAGTAAATGTAGCATACGGCAGACTTGATGAACCTCTTATGCTTGAACGGAATAACCTGTTCGGAAAGTTTACGGAAAGCTTTGATATCATGCGTGAAGAGCTGAAAGCCTCACGACGACGAGAAACAGCACTGAAGCTTAAAGAAAAGGAGCTGATCGCCTCTTTAAGTCATGATCTCAAAACTCCCATAACGGGCATAAAGCTGCTTTGCGAGCTTCTATCTGTAAAGGCTGAGGATAAGTATCTGCTTGAAAAAATAGACAGTATACATCAGAAAGCGGAGCAGATCAATATACTTGTAAATGACCTGTTCACATCTTCGCTGGATGACCTTGGAGAAATGCATACAGACTGCCGTGATGAACCATCTCATATCCTTCATCAGCTGGTGACGGAACAGGATTCACGCTGCCTTGTACATGAATCGCCTGTTCCCGAATGTATGATACTTACAGACCGTATACGACTTTCTCAGATCATAGGAAATATTATCAGCAATTCATATAAATATGCCAATACTGAAATTGATATCAGCTACAGATTCCGTGAAGACTATCTTGAAATGTCGGTGAGGGACTACGGAAAAGGCGTCACCGAAGAAGAAATAAGCCTTGTAACAAACCGCTTTTACAGAGGAAGCAACGCTGACGGAAAGGACGGCAGCGGTCTCGGACTGTACATAGCAAGCCGTCTTATGGAAAAAATGAACGGTGAGCTTATCTGTTCCTATCGTGAAAAAGGCTTTCTGGTAATTCTTCTGATACCGCTTTCATGAGAAAAATAAAGTACCTCATATTTCCCATGTATTTATAAAGATTCATGAGAATATGAGGTGCTTTTTTTGTTACCGCTTAGTGTAAAATAAAAGTAGGCAAAAAAAGAAGGCAACCACTGAAAAAAGGTTGCCCAAAAGGTCACAAAGAGCTAGAATGTAATTGAGTAAAAGAACATAGAAAGCGAGTGACCATTTCAAACTTTGTGAAAGTTTTTCGCAATAAAAAAGAGCAGTATTCGGAATTTATCTTCCGAATCTGCTCTCAAATCTCTTGAAAATGAAAAAACGCCCGTTCAAGTCCCAAAAGCACTCGAAAAAGGCCTTAGGTGATCCACGGTTTTGCGAATAAAATATTAGTGTCCACATACGCAAAAAAGTCCGAAAAATCGGACTTTTTTGGCATGTGATCTTTTTCGTCACATATAGATGGCTCCCCCGATTCCCGTAAACGAGAAACTTTTTTGCTTAATTCGAGAGGAATCGTTTCCGATTCCTCCCGACAGTTG
>JAGBFZ010000075.1 GCA_018110855.1 Oscillospiraceae bacterium | reverse complement strand
CCGCTGCGGCAGACAGCAATTCTTCCTGCCCTTGAGCCAAGGTCAACATCGACCTTGTTGATATCAAAATCTGCCTCGGCATAGCCTCTTGCGCAGAGAACACGTCCCCAGTGTGCGTCAGCGCCGAACATTGCGCACTTGAACAGCGGCGAACGGATAACGCTCTTTGCAACGATGATAGCAGTATCAAGATCGGGAGCCGCAGAGCATATGCAGGTAAGAAGCTTTGTTGCGCCCTCGCCGTCCTTTGCAAGCATACGTGTGAGATTTGCCATTACCTGATAAAGAGCAGCCTTGAAAATATCAAACTCCGCACCCTCGGAAACTATTTCACCATTTCCCGCAAGGCCGTTTGCCATAAGCATACAGGTGTCGTTTGTGGACTGGTCTCCGTCAACGGAAAGGCAGTTGTATGTAATTTTTACTATCTCAGAAAGGGCTTTCTTTACCATTTCGGAGGATATTGCGCAGTCTGTGGTGATGAAATTCAGGGTGGTAGCCATGTTGGGGTGAATCATTCCGCTGCCCTTTGCCATGCCGCCCATATGACAGGTCTTTCCGCCTATCTCAAATTCAACGGCATATTCCTTTTTCACCGTGTCTGTAGTCATTATAGCGGTAGCCGCTTCAACATTTCCCGTATAGGAAAGCTTTTCCACAAGCTGAGGAACAGCCTTTTTAATAGGCTCGATAGGAAGTATCTGACCGATAACTCCCGTTGAAGCCACAATAACTTCCTCGGGCTTGATGCCTAAAGCCTCTGCGGTAAGGCGGCACATTTCGTTAGCCTTTTCCTCGCCGTCGGCGTTGCAGGTGTTGGCATTTTTGGAATTTACGATAACAGCCTTTGCCTTTCCCCCCGACTTTTCAAGATTTTGTTTTGTAACGATAACGGGCGCACCCTTTACCTTGTTCTGAGTGTAAACACCTGCGGTATTGCACATAACGTCGGAAACCAGCATTGCAATATCGTTTTTCTTAGTGGGATTTTCCTTGATAGCGCAGTAAACTCCGCTTGCCTTGAATCCCTTGGCGGCACATACTCCGCCATCAATTATTTTAAACTCCATATCAATGACCTTCTTTTGTTAAGAATTATTTATCGCTTATAAGCTCCTGATAAGCTTTTTTTGTAAGCTTTGAAACAACATATTTGTACGACCCGTCAAGCATATTTCGTATTTCCTCGTCGGGAACGCTTCCCGAGAGCCGCACAGTGTTGAAATAGGGCTGCTGAACGGGGGGACAGTGATATCCTCGCTTTACGTCCTCGGGGTACAGGTTTCTGTAAAATTCCCCCGTGGGGATATCTCCGTTAAAGGTGAGCATAGGCTCTCCGCTCAGCATAAAAAGCTGTGCGAATATCCGCTTTTTCACCTTCACAACGGTGCAGCCTTCTCCGAAAGGGTGATCTTCATATGCTCCCTGCTTTTCAAGGCAGTAGGAGAGAATTTCGGAATGTGTCATAAAATCATCCTTGCTCGGAATCGTTAAAATGCAGGGACAGCTTTTCCCATATAATATCTCTGCTGCTGTCACTGTTAAAGTAATAACCGCCAATATCTTCATCGCCCTTGTATATTTCCATACAAGTACAGTAATCGGCTGCAGGG
>JAGBFZ010000074.1 GCA_018110855.1 Oscillospiraceae bacterium | reverse complement strand
TATCCCAACAATAGTTTTCAGCTTCTACGGAATGAATGTCCCCGACCTGCCCATGTGCTATACCTGGTTTGCCGTGGGACTTTCGGTGGCAGCAACTCTCGGAACATGGTTCATGCTCAAAAAGACCGAGAAGTAGCATATTTTTCGTGATATTTTCCAATGTTAGCCGAATAGCACACAAAATCGCAGGTAATTTATGTGGAAAATGCACGAAAATTGTCAGAATATTTTGTCTAAAAATATTTTTAAAATTCTATTGTGAAATGTGAATAAATATGATATAATAGCTATGTAACCTGATAGGCAGTCAAAAGCATTTTTATAGAGAACTGCCGCCGCTTTACTTGCGGAAATATCTATGCGGTTCGCCGCGTAAAATAAACTTTTGGAGGTTAGTTACTTATGGAGAGTACAGGTTTTCTTAAAACGGTCAGCTTCGGCGGATTCGATAAAAAAGACGTACTGAATTATGTCGATGAGCTGAACACCAAAATTTACACTCTCGAATCAGAGCTTGAAGAAAAGAAAGCAATGCTCGAGGGCGCCGGCTCTGCGAACTTTGACGGAGCAGAAAAATACGAGGAGCTGCTTGCTGCAGATAAGGCAAAGATATCCGAGCTGCAGGCAAATAACGATACCCTCAAGCTCCAGCTGAAGAGCTCTGAGGACGAGATCGCATCTAAGAATAAGGAAATTGAAGCTCTCAAGGATAAGTGTGCCGACCTTGAGCGTCAGCTTGATGAGGCTAAGGCAAATGCAGGCAGCGGTTCCAACGATTCTGCTGCATTCGACATTTCCAACGTATTTATCGAGGCTCAGAAGTCTGCAAACGCTATCGTTGCACAGGCTAAGGAAAATGCCAAGAAGATGGACGAGGACGCAAAGAAGCTTGCTAATCAGGTCGTTGACGAGGCTAACGTCAAGGCTGCAACAATCGTAAACACAGCTAACGACAACGCAAGAAAGGTTCTTGCCGATGCTCAGGATAAGTCCGCTGAAATGCGTGCTGCTTCCGACAGAGTTAAAGCTGAAGTTGCAGGAGAGCTGTCCACCATCGAAGAAAATGTTGCTAAGCTCAATGAAGTTCTCGAAATGTTCACAAGCGAGAGTCTGTCCAAGCTGAGCACTGCTAAGGAAGCTATTACAAGAACGACTTCCTCAATAAAAAACGGACTTAAACCGGCTGCCGATAGTATGAAGGCATCCGCTCCCGCCCCCAAGGCTCCGATCCCCGCTGCTCCCGCTCCCAAGCCCGCACCGGCTCCCACTCCCGCACCCGCACCGGCTCCTGCCCCTGCGCCTGCTCCCGCTCCCAAGCCGGAACCTCCCAAGAAGCCCGCTGCAAAGGCAATGATGGGCTTCGACCTCAGCGAGCTTGAAAGCATGGCAAAGGCTATTGAAGCACAGACAACAGGTTCATCTCTGCCCGCTGACGAAGTGGACGATTACGATGGAACTGTGGATCCTTCTACACTCAAGCTTGACGATATGTAAATAAAACCAATGCGGCTGTGATATTCTTTCGGTATGGAGATAGCTTCACTCCGGAATATCACAGCCGTTTTTGTTAAAATTGTATGTTTTTTCTTGCAAAAATTAAAGAAAAGTATCCGATTATAACAATTATCCCCATATTTTAAAATTTACTTGACAAATGCGTTACAAACTGTTATAATAATCGTATAAAGATTATCAGAGGTTCCATAATGGCAAATGTCTGCGATTACAGTGAAACAGCACTCTCCCAAATGTCCGACGAGGAGCTGGCTGAGCTTTGCAGGTCGGATAACACCGCTTTCCCCTATCTGGCAGCAAGATTTACAAGGCTCGTCCTGACAAAGGCGTATAGCTTCGCTTTGAAGTACCCTGTGGATTCGGACGATATGCTGCAGGAGGGTATGCTTGCCCTTTTAAAGGCAGCGGAAACATACGACAGGTCAAAGGGTGCAAGCTTCGCAACATACGCAGATGTGTGCATATCAAATAAAATGAGGAATACCGCTGCAAAGCGTATCCCCGAAACCGATGAGATCAATGATGAAGAGGATTACGGGCAGCCTAATCCAACTCCCGAAGATATTCTGATCGAACGGGAGAAAATGAAGGAGTTGTTTGATACTATCTCCTCGGTGCTGTCACAGAAGGAATGGGAAATTTTCCGTATGTTCCTTGACGGCTGCTCCTATTCGGAGATAGCTTCACAGATGAAGATCACAGAAAAGTCAGTGGATAACGCCCTGATGCGCACCAGACGCAAGCTCAAGGCGGCACTCACAAGGCTGTTCTGAATCTATATTATGGCCAAGTAGCTTAATTAAAGAGCGTTGTTTTTTCATAGCAAAGGTGTCGGTGTGAGTCCGTCCTCAGGTCCAAATTTTATTTTTAAGCGAGGGAATTCAAATGTTTGAAGACAAGACATTAGTATGTAAGGAATGCGGAAATGAGTTCGTTTTCACAGCCGGCGAGCAGGAGTTTTATGCTGAAAAGGGCTTCCAGAACGAACCTCAGAGATGCAAGTCCTGCCGTGACGCAAGAAAGAACGGCGCAAAGGGCGAAAGAGAAATGTTCGAGGCTACCTGCGCTTCCTGCGGCGGTGTTGCTAAGGTTCCTTTCAGACCCAGAGAAGATCGTCCCGTATATTGCAGCGATTGCTTTGCAAAGATGAAGCAGGAATAATTTCCGCTTGTCATATTTCGGGGTAATTCGGTAAACTCAACGGTTTACTGTAACTATGATTTTCAAAAATTACGGACAGTCGTTTTGGCTGTCCGTTTTTTTGCGCAAAAAAGCCACCGCCGTGATTGGACACAGCGGTGGTTTTTCACATATACATTTGAATAAGTCCCAAAATCAGCAGATGAACGGGATAGAAAGCATAGTAAGAATACTGTAACACCTTGTTGTGAGGCCCCTGCTTTCCGTGATACAGCCAGATGGGTATCAGCGCCAGCATTGCAAAGCCCTGACGAGCAAAGTAAAACGTTTCCCCGAAAAGCCGAAGCTCATAGGCAAAACCGTCCAGCAGTTCAAAATTGATGTACGCAAGGCAGAAAAACTGTCCGAGAAAGCACCACCATTTCCGCTGACGGAAAAAGTAGAACACCATAACCATCAGTATCC